>DATCKV010000196.1:0-9465 GCA_036564285.1 Limnochordales bacterium | reverse complement strand
TTCTTCGCCCTGCCCATGCTGACCACCAGCGCGGGGGAGCCCACCAACGCGGTCTACGGCTTCGCCACCATGCTGGTGAGGCTCCTGGAGGAGGAGCGGCCTGACTTCGTGGCCGTGGCCCAGGACATGGCCGGGCCCACGTTCCGGCACCGCCAGTTCGAGGCCTACAAGGCCCAGCGCCCGGCCATGCCCGACCCGCTGCGGCCCCAGCTGGTGCGCTACGAGCAGCTGGTGCGGGCGCTGCGCATCCCCATCTACGGCGCGGAGGGCTACGAGGCCGATGACGTCATCGGCACCCTGGCCCGCCAGGCGGTGGAGTCGCAGCCCGACCTGTCGGTGATCATCGTGACCGGGGACCGCGACGCCCTGCAGCTGGTCGACGAGCGGGTGACCGTCCTCATCACCCGCAAGGGCATCCGGGAGGTTGAGCGCTTCACCCCCCAGCACGTGCGGGAGGTCTTCGGCATCGAGCCGCGCCAGATGGTGGATCTGAAGGGCCTGGTGGGCGATCCCAGCGACAACATCCCGGGCGTCCCGGGCATCGGGGAGAAGACGGCCACGGGGCTGCTGCAGCGCTACCCCGACCTGGAGGCCATCCTGGCCCACCGGGAGAGCCTGCCCCCCCGGCTGGCCCGGGCCCTGGAGCAGTTCGCCGACCAGGCCCGGCTGAGCCGCCACCTGGCCACCATCGTCACCACGGTGCCCGTGACCCTGGACTGGGAGGCGTGCCGGCTGGGCGAACCCGACGCGGAGCGGCTGGCGCGGCTCTTCCTGGAGCTGGAGTTCCGGCAGCTGCTGGGGCGGGTGGGCCGCATCTACCCGTCGGTGGCCGAGGCAGCCCGGCAGCAGCCCCAGGCGCGGCCTGAACCCTCCCCGAAGCCGGCACCCGACGGGGAGACGGCCGCGCCCGCGGTCGCTCCGGCGGCGACAGGCGCGCCGCACGAGCGGAGGGTCGCCCCCCGGCCGGTCCCCTTCGGCCTGCCCGAGGTGGTGGAGGATCCCAGGCGTCTGGCCGAGCTGCTGGAGGCGATGCGCCGGGCCGGCCCGGCCGCCCTGGTGGCCATCCCCGCGTCGCCCGAGCCGGTGCGATCCCCTGCCGTGGCCGTGGCCGCGGCCAACGAGGCGGGGGCGTGGCTGGTGGCGGCCATGGAGGGGTGGCCGGCGCAGCTGGAGCCCGTGGCTCGGTGGCTGGCGGATCCCCACGCCCCCAAGTGGTGCCACGACGCCAAGACGGCCGCAGTCGCCCTGGGCGTGCGGGGGGTGCGGCTGGAGGGCGTCGTGGAGGACGTGATGCTGGCCTCCTACCTGCTCAACCCCGGGCAGGGGGACCACTCCCCCGAGGACCTGGCGGTGCGGTTCCTGGGCCGCATGCTGCGAGAGGAGCCCGCTGCCGAGGCCGGCGCCCGGCGCCGGGCCGGCCCGGCCCCAGGGGCGGCGGGGCCTGTCCTGCCCGGCCTGGAGAGTCTCGCCTCGGGCGACGGGGCCGCGGTGGAGGCGGTGCGGCGCTACGCGCACCAGCGCCTGGAGACGGTGTACCTGCTGGCGGAGCCCCTGCGGCGCTGGGTGCAGGAGGACGGCCTGGACCGGGTCTACCGGGAGATCGAGATGCCCCTGTGGCCGGTGCTGGCCGAGATGGAGCAGGTCGGGGTCAAGATCGACGTCGAGGCCCTGGACCGGCTGGGGGCGGAGCTGGCCCGGCAGATCCAGGAGACGGCCGAGGCCATCTACGAGCTGGCGGGGGAGACCTTCAACATCAACTCGCCCCGCCAGCTGAGCCGGATCCTCTTCGAGAAGCTGAAGCTGCCGGTGGTGAAGCAGACCAAGACGGGGCCCAGCACCAGCGCGGACGTGCTGGAGGAGCTGGCCGGCGAGCACGAGATCGTCTCGCGCATCCTCGACTACCGCCAGCTGGTGAAGCTGAAGGGGACCTACGTGGATCCCATGCCGTCCCTGGTCAACCCCCGCACGGGCCGCCTGCACACCACCTTCCACCAGGCGGTGACCGCCACGGGCCGGCTCTCCAGCTCCAACCCCAACCTCCAGAACATCCCCGTCCGCACCCACCAGGGGGCCGTGGTCCGGGAGGCCTTCGTGGCGGGCCTGCCGGGCTGGGTGCTGATGAGCGCGGACTACTCCCAGATCGAGCTGCGGGTGCTGGCCCACATGGCCCAGGACCCGGTGCTCATCGAGGCCTTCCGCTCCGGGCAGGACATCCACACCCGCACGGCCTCCGAGGTCTTCGGGGTGCCCATGGAGGCCGTGACGCCGGCCATGCGCAGCGGGGCCAAGGCCATCAACTTCGGCATCGTCTACGGCATCAGCGCCTACGGCCTGGCCCGGGGCACGGGGCTGTCGCAGGAGGACGCCCGGCGCTACATCGAGAGCTACTTCGACCGCTACGCGGGGGTCAAGGCGTACCAGCAGCGGGTCATCCAGCAGGCCCGGGAGCTGGGGTACGTCACCACCCTCTTCGGCCGCCGCCGCTACCTGCCCGAGATCCACTCGAGGCAGTACGCCCAGCGGGCCTTCGCCGAGCGCACGGCCATCAACACGCCCATCCAGGGCACCGCTGCCGACATCATGAAGATGGCCATGATCGCCGTGCACCGGCGCCTGAAGGAGGAAGGTCGGCAGGCCCGAATGGTGCTCCAGGTTCACGACGAGCTGGTGCTGGAGGTGCCCGAGGCCGAGGTCGAGCCTGTCGCGCGTCTGGTGCGCACGGCGATGGAGAACGTGGTCCGCCTTGACGTGCCCCTGGTGGCCGAGGTCAAGACCGGCCGCAACTGGCGAGAGTGCAAGTAGGGGGCGGGGTGTGCCCGCGGCCCTGGCGATGGCGGCCGTGCTCGCCCGCACCCGGGGTGCGGCCAGCGGCGGGCCTGCGCCCGCCTTGCGCCGTCGGCGCCCGCCCGTGGTGGGGCTGACGGGGGGCTTCGCCAGCGGCAAGAGCACCGTGCGGGAGATGCTGCGGGCCCTGGGCGCGGCCGTGGTTGACGCCGACGGGGTGGCCCGGGAGCTGTCGGAGCCGGGCGGGCCGGTGTGGCGGGCCATCGTGGAGGCGTTCGGGGAGCAGGTGCTGCGGGCGCCCGGGGGGCCCCTGGACCGGGCGGCGCTGCGGCAGCGCATCCTCACGGACCCCGAGGCCAGGCGCCGGCTCGACATGGCCACCCACCCCCTGATCCTGGCGGAGATCCGCCGGCGGGTGGCGCGGCTGTTGGGGTACGGGCCGGGAGGTCGGCGGCGCCGGCCTGCCGCGCCCGCCGTGGTGGTGGAGGTGCCCCTGCTCTTCGAGGCCGGCGCTCCGGCGCTGGCGCTGGTGGACGCGGTGGTGACGGTCTGGGCTGAGCCGGAGCAGTGCGTGCGGCGGGCGCTGGCCCGGGGCCTGTCGCCTGACGAGGCGGCGCTGGCCGTCGCGGCCCAGTGGCCCCTGGAGCGCAAGCGGCGGCTGGCCGACTGGGTGGTCGACAACTCCGGCTCCGTCCCGGCGACCCGGCGGCAGGTGGCGCGCATCTGGAGGGTGTTGGCGTCGCGGTGCGCATCGCCCTGGTGGCTCATGACAAGCAGAAGCCGGCGATGGTCGAGCTGGTCCGGCGGTTCCGGCCGGTTCTGGAGCGGTGCCAGCTGGTGGCCACCGGCACCACGGGGCGGGTGGTGGCCGAGGCCACGGGGTTGGAGGTCGAACGGATGCAGTCGGGCCCCTTGGGCGGCGACCAGCAGATCGGGGCTCAGGTGGCCGCCGGGCGGGTCGACGCGGTCATCTTCCTGCGGGACCCCTTGACGGCCCAGCCCCATGAGCCCGACATCAGCGCCCTGATGCGGGTCTGCGACGTGCACGACGTTCCCCTGGCGACCAATGTGGCCACGGCCTCGCTCATCCTCACCGCCATCGGGCAGCGGCTGGGCCTGCCGGATCCATGCGCCCGACAGGCCGGCTGACGCCGCCCGTGGCCGCGGCCCTGCTGGCGGTGCTGGCCGCCGCGGTCTGGGCCGCATCCCACCCCCGAACGGTGGCGCGGTGGATCTATCCCGTCTACTACCGGGAGACCATCGTGCGCTGGGCCACCGCTTACGGCCTGGACCCGTGGCTGGTGGCGGCCGTGGTGCGGGTGGAGAGCAACTTCCGGCCGTCGGCCACCTCGCCCCGGGGCGCCCGGGGGCTGATGCAGCTGCTGCCCGACACGGCCCGGTGGGTGGCCGGTCAGATGGGGGAGAAGCACTTCTTCGAGGACCTCCTCTACGACCCCGAGACCAACGTCCGGCTGGGCACCTGGTACCTGGCCGACCTGATGCGGGAGTTCGACGGCCGCGCGCCCGTGGCCCTGGCCGCCTACAATGCCGGCAGGGGCGCGGTTCGCCGCTGGCTGGAGGAGGCCGCCTGGGACGGCACGGAGCAGGCCGTCGGCACGCTGCCCTACGGGGAGACCCGGCGCTTCGTCTCCAGGGTGCTGAGGTTCTGGCGGATTTACCGGTGGCTGTACGCGCAGCGGTGAGCGGGCGGAATGGCGGTGAAGCGGGTCATGCTGCAGTCGGAGCGGGATGTGGAGGCGCTTCGCGTCGAAGAGGGCCGGGTGCTCTTCTCGGCCCAGCACGAGGAGATCCTCCAGGGGCACACGGCCGACATGTACTTCGTGCGCACCATGCAGGTGCTGCGGGCCGAGGGCAAGGCTGACACCCCCGTGGTGGCGGAGATCTTCCCCCGAAGCGAGGGGGTGCTGGGGGGCGTGGAGGAGGCCCTGCGCCTGCTGCGAAACCGGCCCCCTGAACTGGGGCCCATCGAGGTGTGGGCCATGGACGAAGGGGAGACCTTCACGCCCCGGGAGGTGGTCATGCGCATCCACGGCCCGTACAGTGCGTTCGGCCTGTACGAGACGGCTCTCCTGGGGATCCTGGCCCAGTCCAGCGGGTGGGCCACCGCGACCCGGCGGGTGGTGCAGGCCGCCCGGGGCAAGCCCGTCATCGTCTTCGGAGCCCGCCACGTCCACCCCGCCGTGGCGCCGGTGCTGGAGCGGGCCGCGCTGGCGGCGGGGGCCTCGGGGGCGGCCTGCATCCTGGGGGCCAAGCTGTACGGCCAGGCGCCGGTGGGCACGGTGCCCCACGCGCTCATCCTCATCATGGGCGACACCGTGGAGGCGGCCCGGGCGTACCATCGCCACGTGGGGCCGGGCGCGCCCCGCATCATTCTGGTGGACACGTACAAGGACGAGGCGGAGGAGTCGCTGCGGGTCTCTCAGGCCCTGGGCGAGGTCCTGGACGGGGTGCGGCTCGACACCCCCGGGGAGCGGGGCGGCGTCACCCCCGATCTGGTGGCCGAGGTGCGGGCCCGGCTGGATCAGGCTGGCTTCCGGCACGTCCAGATCTTCGTCTCGGGCGGCCTGACCCCCGAGCGCATCCAGGCCCTGGCCGACGCTGGGGCCGATGCCTTCGGCGTGGGCAGCTACATCTCCTCAGCCCCGCCCATCGACATGACCATGGACCTCAAGGAGGTGGCGGGGCGGCCCGTGGCCAAGCGCGGTCGGATCCCGGGGATCCAGCCCAACCCCCGGCTGCGCCTGCGCATCGGCAGGAATGGCCCCTCAGGCATCGAACGGTAGCAGCAACCGCCCGGGGCCCTCGCGCGGCCCGGGGCGGTGGAAACCCGTGTCGAGGGAGGGAGAGACGATGCGGTTGCGACTGGCCGCGCTGGCGCTCGTGGCCGTGGCGGTCGCCGCCCTGCCTTCAGCGGCTGCGACCTACGAGACGGCCATCTTCGCGGAGCCGACCACCCTCAACGTCTTCGCAGGTCTCGGCCCGCAGGCCACCGTGTGGAACTCCTACGTCACCTACGGCGTCTACTATGGGACCCTTCTGGGCAACGCCGCCCCCACGTTCGCCTTGGTGCCGGTGCTGGCGCGCGACATGCCGACCCCCTTCCAGGAAGTGACGGTCGACGGCCAGAAGTACTACACGTCGGACGTGGCCATCCGCGGCGGCGTCCGGTGGGCGGATGGCTCGCTGCTCACCGCCGATGACGTGGTCTTCACCTACCAGACCCTGCTCACCTTCGACCCCAACAAATTGGGCGGCAACTGGCCGTCTTACGCCAACCCCGACGTGCTGGCCCGGGTGGAGAAGCTGGGCGACTATGCCGTCCGCTTCTACCTGAAGAAGAAGCCGGGCCTCTCCGACTGGCAGTACGGGATCCTGCAGGCCCCCATCGTCCAGAAGAAGACCTGGCAGCCCATCGTGGAGAAGGCCCTGGCCAGCGAGGATCCGGTGCGGTCCCTCTGGTCGGCCGAGGTGAGGCCCGACGCCATCGGCGGGCTCAAGTTCGGCCAGTGGGAGCGGGGCGCCTTCTTCGAGAACGTGGCCAACCCCTTCAGCTCCTTCAAGGGTGAGACCACCGAGTTCTTCGCCAACGGGGCGGTTCGCATCACGAACCAGCGGACCGGCTTCTCCTGGGCCACCTCCGATCCCGCCCCTCAAGGCCAGCCGACCCTGCGGGTCGAGGAAGGGCCCTACGTCGACAACGTCATCTACCGCATCTACCAGAACCAGAACGCGGCCATCCTGGCGCTGCTGCGGGGCGAGGTCTCCTACATCTTCAACTCCCTGGGGCTGCAGCGGGGCTTCGAGCAGCAGCTGCGAGCCAACCCCAACGTGGAAGTCATCTCTAACAACACCAACGGCTTCCGGTACGTCTCCTTCAACATGCGCCGGGCGCCGTTCAACATCCCCCAGTTCCGGCAGGCCATCGCGACCCTCATCGACCGGGACCTGATCACCCGGCAGATCCTGCAGGGCGCCGCGTTCCCCCAGGTCTCCGTGGTGCCGCCGGGCAACTCGTACTGGTACAACCCGGAGGTGCCGGTCTGGGGCCAGGGCATGACCCGGGGTGAGCGCATCCAGGCCGCCGTCAACCTGCTGAAGCAGGCCGGCTTCTCGTGGCGCAAGGAGCCCGTGGTGCGCGACGCCAAGAACGACCAGTACGAGCCCGGCGAGGGGCTGATCCTGCCCAACGGGCAGCCGGTGCAGCCCTTCGAGATGCTGGCTCCCGCGCCCGGCTACGATCCGCTGCGGGCCACGTTCGCCCTGTGGATCGAGCGCTGGGCCCAAGAGGTCGGCATCCCCCTGCGGGTGCGGCTGACGGACTTCAACACCATCTCGACGCGGGTCTTCGACGATCAGGACTTCGACATGTACATGCTGGGGTGGAGCCTGGGCATCTATCCGGACCACATCTACTACTTCTTCCACTCCAGCCAGTCGGGGCCGGGCGGCTTCAACGCCGGGGGTTACAACAACCCGGAGTTCGACCGGGTGGCCGAGGCCCTGAAGGACGCCACCACCCTGGAGGAGGCCAAGCGGTACGCCTTCCAGGCCCAGGAGATCCTGGCCCGGGACGTGCCGTACATCGTCCTGTTCGATACGCCCGTGCTGGAGGCGTACCGGCGGGACAAGGTGCAGTACCCGTACACGAAGGTGCTGGGCGGCCTGCAGTACGTCTACGGGCTGCCCGCCACGGTGAAGCTGATCAAATAGCGCGGGCCCAGCCCGCGGGGGCCGCCCTCCTGGCGGGGCGGCCCCCGCCGCGCCTGTCGGGGAGGCCGGGCATTTGCTGAGGTTCCTGGGGATTCGCCTTGTTCAGGGGATCGTTACGCTGCTCGTCTACATCACCGTCACGTACTTCATCCTGCAGGCCATGCCGGGCGACGTGACGGTGCTCTTCACGCAGAACCCCCGCATCACGGCGGAGGTGCGCCAGGAGCTGGCGCGCCGGCTGGGCCTGGACCAGCCCTGGTACCTGCAGTACGTCAACTACGTCAAGAACATCTTCACGGGCAACCTGGGCCTCTCGTTCACCCAGTACCCCCGGCCGGTGTGGGACATCATCAAGGAGCGGGTGCCCCGCACCGTTGTCCTCTTCTTCACGGCCAACGTGATCTCGTTTTACGTGGGCTTCATCCTGGGGCGCTTCGTGGCCTGGCGGCGGGGCACCCGCTTCGACTACGCGACCACCGCGGTGGGGGTCACCTTCTGGACGGCCTTCTACCCCCTGCTGGGCCTCATCATGATGTGGATCTTCGCCTACACCCTGGGCTGGCTGCCCCTCAACCAGTTCATCTCGCCGTCGGTCTGGAGGGGCGCTCCTGTCTCCAGCAACGACGTCTTCAACCTGATGCTGCTCAACGCCGGGCTCTTCATCGCCCTGCTGCTGGTGGGCTACGGGTTCGGGGTCCCCCGCATCGGCACGGTGGGCGGCCGGGCGCTGCTCCAGGCCGGGCTGTGGGGCGGCGGCCTCTTGGCCTCCCTGGCGTGGTGGTGGCAGTCGGGGCTCGGGCGCTACGCCCTCGACATCCTCTGGCACATGGTACTGCCGGTAGCCACCCTCTCCCTGGTCAGCTTCGGCGGCACCATGCTGCTGATGCGCGACTCCATGCTGGAGACGATCCGGGAGGACTACGTGATGGCGGCCCGGGCCCGGGGGCTGCCGGAGCACACCGTCCGGGACCGCTACGCGGCCCGTACGGCCATCCTGCCGGTCATGACCTCCTTCGCGCTCAACATCGGCTTCGTGGTGAGCGGCGGCATCGTCACCGAGACCGTCTTCTCCTGGCCCGGCATCGGGCTCACCCTGCTGGAGGCCGCCCGGCTGTACGACTACCCCCTGGCGACCGGGGCCTTCGCCTTCACCGGCATCTTCGTGGTCGCGGCACACATCGTGGCCGACATCTTGCACGCGCTGATGGACCCGCGCCTGCGCATCGTGGGCGGCGAGGTCACGGCCGCAGAGTAGGGGTGGGCGGACGGACGTCATGGCACACGTCGCGACGCCGGCGGGGGCGGGCGCCGTCCCCGTCAATCTGTGGCAGGTTCGGTGGCGACTGTGGCGGCGGGGCTTCCAGGAGAACCTGGAGGTCTTCTGGGCCAGCCGCATCGGGCCCCTGGGGCTGGGCATCATCGTCTTCTTCGCCCTCTTCGCCCTGGCGCACCCCATCCTGATGGCCACGGTCTGGCCGGCCTCCATCTACGACCCCGTCACCGGGTACGACCCCATGCTGCTGCACCCGTCGCCCCCGACCCGGGGCCACCTGCTGGGGACCGATCCCTACGGGCGCGACATCCTGAGCCAGCTGATGTACAGCGCCCGGTGGGAGTTCGTCCTGGGCGTGGTCTCCGCGGCCATCAGCGTGGTCATCGGCACCGCGGTCGGCACCATCTCGGCCTACTTCGGCGGCTGGGTCGACACCCTGTTCATGCGCATCGCGGACCTGCTGCTGCTCTTCCCGTTCATCGCCTTCCTGCTGGTGCTGGGGGCCCTGTTCGAGCTGGATCTGTTCGACCTGGCCATCGTCATCGGGCTGCTGTCGGGCTTCGGGGGCATCACCATCATCATCCGCTCCCAGGCCCTGTCGGTGGCGGTGCGCCCCTACGTGGAGGCGGCGCGGCTGGCCGGAGGCAGCCCCTGGTGGGTCATCCGCAAGCACATCA
>DATCKV010000195.1:0-3295 GCA_036564285.1 Limnochordales bacterium | reverse complement strand
GCCGCGCTCAACGGCCACGTGCACCCCAACGCGGTGACGGTCTTCATCGGCGACTACCGGGACAACACCCTGGAGGAGGCCAAGGCGGCGGCCCGGATGCTGGGGCACGCGCTGGCGCGGCTGTTCGAGGAGCAGGCCGCCCGGATGGCGCCCCCGCCGACCGCGCCGGGTCCGAGCCCGCAGCCGCAGCGCTAGGGGCCGCGGGAGAAGAGACGAGGGCAGATGGGGCAACCGATCCGCTACCACTACCACCTGATGGGCATCGGCGGCACCGGCATGAGCGGGCTGGCCGAGCTGCTCCACGGCCTGGGCCACCGGGTCAGCGGCTGCGACCTGGACGCCTCGGGGCCGGCGGCCCGGCACCTCAGATCCCTGGGCGTGGAGGTGGCCTGGGGCCACGACCCGGCCCACGTGGAGGGCGCCGACGTGCTGGTGGTCTCCAGCGCCATCGCGCCGGACCACCCCGAGCGGGAGGCGGCGGTCCGGCTGGGCGTGCCGGTGCGCCACAGGGCCGAGGTGCTGGCGGAGGCGCTGGCGGGCCGCCGGCTGGTGGCCGTGGCGGGGGCACACGGCAAGACCACCACCACGGGGCTCATCGCCCACATGCTGACGGCGGCGGGGCTGGATCCCACCGTGGCCGTGGGCTACGCCCTGCCTGGCCTGCCCACGGGCGCCCGGCTGGGGGGCGGCCCCTGGGCCGTGGCCGAGGTGGACGAGAGCGACGGCTCGTTCCTGGCCTTCCGCCCCGACGTGGCCGTGGTCACCACCATCGAGCCCGACCATCTGGAGAACTGGGGCCACGCCTTCGAGCGGCTGGTGGAGGGGTACGCCCGGTTCCTGGAGCAGGTGCGGCCCGACGGGGTCTGGGTGCTGGGCGTCGACTCGCCCGCGCTGCGCCGGCTGCTGGAGGGCGAAGACGGGGCGCCGCCGCGCCTGGCCCCGGGGGGCCGCCGGGTGCAGCGCTACGGGCTTGTGGCGGGCCTGGAGCTCGGGGCCGGCCCGCGGTGGACGGCGACCGACGTGCGGGTGGAGGCCCGGGGCTCCCGGTGGACGGCCCTGTGTGAGGGGCGGCCGGTGGCGCAGGTGCGGCTGGCCATCCCCGGACGCCACAACGTGGCCAACGCGCTGGCAGCCCTGGCCGTAGCCGAGGCGCTGGGGCTCGATCTGCAGGAGGCGGCCCGCAGCCTGCAGGGCTTCCAGGGGGCGCGCCGGCGCTTCGAGGTGCTGGCGGAGCAGGGCGGGGTCATGGTGGTGGACGACTATGCCCATCACCCCACCGAGATCGCCGCCACCATCCGGGCGGCCCGGGAGGGCTTCCCGGACCGGAGGCTGGTGGCTGTCTTCCAGCCCCACCGCTACCACCGCACGGCCGCGCTGCTGGAGGAGCTGGCCGGCGCCTTCGACGAGGCCGACGCGGTGGTGCTGACGGAGGTGTACGGCCCGCCGCCGGAGCGCCCCATCCCGGGGGTGGACGGGCAGACCCTCTACCGGCGCCTGCTGGCCCGGCCCGCCTGGCAGGGGCGGGCCGAGCGGGCGTGGTTTTGCCCCACCCTGGAGCAGGTGCAGGCCCGGGCCCTGGCCGAAGCGAGGCCCGGCACGCTGCTGCTGGTGATGGGGGCCGGCAGCATCACCCGGGTCGCCCACGCGCTGGCGGAGAGGCTGCGGAGCTCCGGGTAGACTACACCCTGCATGCAGCGGCCTACCCCCATCCGCCTGGCCGCCCGGTGGCTCCGGTCGCTGGAAGCATGGGCCGTCAGGGGGCCGGGGCCGGATCCCCGGGCGTTTCGGCTGTGGCCCTGCCTGCTCCAGCGGCTGGAGCCGGCGGGGCAGCCGGCCCTGCTGTGCCTGGCGGCCATGCCCGTGCGCCTGTACCCCCACCAGCGCGCCGCGGTGGAGCGGGTGGTGGGGGAGATGGGGGTGCGGGCCCTGCTGGCCGACGAGGTCGGCATGGGCAAGACCGTCGAGGCCGGGGCGGTGCTCAAGGAGCTCGTGATGCGGGGTCGGCTGCGGCGGGCCCTGGTGCTGGTGCCGGCGGGGCTGGTGCGCCAGTGGCAGCAGGAGCTGCGGCTGCGCTGCGACCTGCGCGTCTGCGTGCACCCCCGCCCGGACCACGGCTGGGATCGGGACGAGATCGTGCTGGCCTCCCTGGAGGCCGCCCGGCTCGAACCCCACGCCTCCGCCATCCGGGCGCAGCCGTGGGACGTGGTGGTGGTGGACGAGGCCCACCGCCTCAAGGACCGGCAGTCGGCGGGCTTCCGGCTGGTGGCCGGGCTGCGCAAGCAGGGCCTGCTCCTGCTCACCGCGACCCCCGTTCACAACAGCCTGGACGAGCTCTACAACCTGGTGAGCCTCCTGCGGCCGGGGCAGCTGGGCACGCCCCGGCGCTTCCGCGCCGAGTTCACCCGGGGGCCGCGCACGCCCCGGGAGCCGGCCCGCCTGCGACAGCTGCTGGATCAGGTGATGGTGCGCACCCGGCGGCAGGAGGCCGGCATCGTGCTGCCGCCCCGGGAGGTGCGCTCGGTGGCGGTGCCCTTCACCCCCGCCGAGCGGCGGCTCTATCAGGGGCTGCTGGCGCTGCTGCGGGAACTGGGGCAGGAGGCGGGGCGAGGCCCCGACGCGCTGCTGGCCGCGACGCTGCTGCGGGAGGCCACCAGCTGCCCGGCGGCCCTGGCGCGCACCCTGCTCCGGCTGGCGGCGGCGCCGCCCGGCCCGGTCTGGCAGGCCAGGCGGGACCGCATCGCGCGCCTGGCGGCCATGGCGGGGCGCGCCGCGCTGGCCGGAGGGGGCCCCAAGATCCGGTGGCTGGTAGCCTGGCTGCGTGCGGACCGCCCGAGCGCCGGCAGCGTGGTCGCCTTCACCCAGTTCGCCGCCACGGCCCGGCGGGCGGCCCGGGCCCTGCGGGAGGCGGGCATCGAGGCCGCGCTGGTGCACGGGGCGCAGCCCGACCGGGTACGGCAGTACCAGCTGCAGCGGTTCCGCAGCCGGGCCCCGGTGCTGGTCAGCACCGACGTGGGCAGCGAAGGCCACAACCTCCAGCACGCCTGGCGCCTGGTCAACCTGGATCTGCCCTGGAACCCCATGCGGGTCGAGCAGCGCATCGGCCGCCTGCACCGCCTGGGCCAGAGCCGGCCGGTGGAGGTGGTGCACCTGCTGGTGCCGGGCACGGTGGAGGAGTACCTGATGGAGCTCATCTACGAGAAGCTGGGCATGTTTCGGGAGGTCATCGGCGACCTGGACCAGGTGGTGGCGGCGCTGCCGGGCGGGCTGGCGGGGCAGGTGCGCGAGAGCGTGCTGG
>DATCKV010000194.1:0-2310 GCA_036564285.1 Limnochordales bacterium | reverse complement strand
CCCGTGGCCACGGAGCCCGGCGAGGGACTGCCCGTGGCGGTGCAGATGGTCGGGGCGTGGGGGCGGGAGGTGGACCTGCTGCGCGCGGCCATCGCCCTGGAGTGGCTGGCGGCCCTCTGACAGGCCGCCGGCTCCGGGGCGCTGCGGCGGCGAGGCGGGCCGGCACCCGCGGCGGCCCGGTCCCATACGATCGGGTGGAGCGGGGGCGAGCGGGGTGAGCCGTTACTGGGAGGATCCGCTCCGGCTGCGGGTGCTGGGGCTGGAGAGCCACGTCCGCACCCGCCACCTGGGCCCGGGCACGCTCCGGGTGGGGCGCCGGCGCTTCTGGGTGGAGGACGTGGAGATCGTCATCCGCTACTCGGTGCCGGCGGTCTGGCAGCCGGGTCCGTCGACTGCCCGCCCGCCCGGGGCCGCCAGTCCCGGCGGGCGTCGATGACGTGAGCCACCTGCCACCCCCGCTCGGCCAGGGCCCGCCCGATGAAGCGGCGGTGGCACCGCCACGGCAGCCGCTCGCTGCACATGAAGGCGGCGAGCCCGCCCCGCCGGGCCTCCTCCCGGGCCAGGTGCTCCAGGCGCCGGAGCCCTTCCTGGAAGCGGGGCGTGTGGGTCCAGGCCTCGTAGCCCCCCGGGCGGAAACCTCCGAGGCTGTCGCCCATCTGGACGTAGCCGATGCCCGCTTCCCCCAGCCAGGCCTGCAGGGCCTCGGCCGAGAAGTGGGGGTGGCGGCGGCTGACCGGGAAGCGCCGGACGTCCACCACCAGGGTGATCCCCCGGCCCTGCAGCAGATCCCGCATCTCCTCCCGGGAGCGGGAGCCGTGCCCGATGCTCGCGATGCGGGGCGTCATCCGCCTCACCCCGCCTCCGGGGCGCGCAGCACCAGCGCCGCCTCAGGGTCGCCCCGCTTGAGGCGGGCCAGGCCCTCGTTGGCCTGCTGGAAGGCCAGGGCCTGCGCGTGCACCTGGAGAGGCAGGCGGGCCGCCAGCGCCATGAACGCCCGCCCGTCGGCGCGGGTGGTGTTGGCCACGCTGACCAGGCGGCGCTCCTGGTAGAGCAGCCCGTAGTCGAAGGCCGGCACGCCCCCCTGCAGGTGCACGGCGTTGATGGCCAGGGTGCCTCCCGGCCGCAAGAGCGCGAGCGCGGCCGGCACCAGGTGTCCGGCCGGAGCGAAGGAGATGGCTGCATGCACCGGGAACGGCGGTCGGTCGCCCACCTCTCCCACCCAGGCCGCCCCGAGCCTTCGGGCCAGCTCCCGGTGGTGGGGCCGCCGGGAGAAGACGGCCACCTCGCACCCCCACGCCACCGCGACCTGCAGCACCAGGTGGGCCGAGGCCCCGAACCCCAGCAGCGCCAGCCGCTGACCGGGCTCCACCCCCGCCACCCTCAGGGAGCGGTAGCCGATGATGCCCGCGCAGAGCAGGGGCGCCGCCTCGACGTCGGAGTAGCGGGCAGGGATGGGCAGCAGGGAGCCGGCGGGCGCCACCATCCACTCCGCGTAGCCGCCGTCCACGTGGTAGCCGGTGAAGAGGGGGCGCTCGCACAGGTTCTCCCGGCCCTCGAGGCAGTAGGGACACTGGCCGCAGGCCCGGAAGAGCCACGGCACTCCCACCCGGCTGCCCGGCCGCACGCCCTCGGGGAGCAGCGCTTCGGCTCCGGGCCCCAGCGCCTCCACCTCCGCCACCACCTGGTGGCCCGGCACCACCGGCAGCCGGGGCGCGGCCAGCTCGCCTTCGGCGATGTGCAGATCCGTGCGGCAGATGCCGCAGGCTCGCACCCGCAGCCGCACCTCGCCCGGCCCCGGCTCCGGCACCGGGCGCTCCTCCAGCGTCAGCGGGCCTTCGAAGGCGTCGCCATGGCGCCGCAGCACCCACGCCCGCATCGGACTCAGCTCCTCTCGCCGGGCGACCGGCCCCGGCCGGCAGGGAGCAGCCCCGCGCGCTCGAATAGGCCTTATAAAAACGAGATCGCCCAGTCTCATCGTAGCGCCTTCGGGGCAGGGTGAGGGAAGGGTCGTCCCGATTCCCGACCGGCGGTGATGCCTCTGCCGTCCCCGGCAGAGGACGAGCCCGTCAGCCTCAGCGGTGGAACCGGTGCGAATCCGGTGCCGACGGTAAAGTCCGAGTGGGAGAAGGCGCGGCAGATCCGGGCAGCGCCGGCGGCCTGAGCCGGCGGTGCGCTGCCTCTACCACCAGGCGGGCGAGCGGCACGGGCCGCGGTGGCCCGCCGGTCCGCCGCTCTTTCCACGACCTGCCTCCCGCTTCCCTGTCTCCCCCGGGCGCCGAGAGGAGAGGACTCGAGGTGGAGAGCCGTCTG
>DATCKV010000193.1:0-4816 GCA_036564285.1 Limnochordales bacterium | reverse complement strand
GAGGCTGCAGGCGGCGCCCGCGGCCGGCGCCGGCCCGGCAGGGGGGAGTGGATGAGGTGGCGCAGGAGCCCATGAGGCGGCGCGCACTGCGCTGGCCCTGGATCGTGGTGCTGGTGCTGGCGGTGGGCGGCGTGGCCGCCGGGTGGTGGGTGGCTGCCCGACGGGCGGAAGGCGAGGAGCCGTCGGCAGCCCGGGCCCCCGGGGCGGCGCTGCCCGCGGGGCGGGCCGGCGCCTCGGGGGAGGCGGTGGCCCAGCAGGGGCGGGAGCTCTTGAGGCTGGCGGAGCAGGCCGGCGTGCAGGCCGTGCCGGTGCAGCGCCGGGACATCCGCCGCTACGTGGAGGCCACGGGCACGGTCACCGCGGAGCGCGATGTCAACCTCTCCTTCGGCGTGGCGGGCCGGGTCAAGGCCGTGCGCGTGGCGCAGGGGGACCACGTCAGGGCCGGCCAGGTGCTGGCCGAGCTGGACGACACGGCGCTGCAGCTGGCCTACGTGCGCGCCCGCAACGCCTACGAGCAGGCCAGGCTGGAGGCGGGCGCCGCCCAGGTGGAGGAGAGCCGCCTGGCCATGGAGGCGGCCCGGCGGGACCTGGAGGCGGCCCGGCTGGTGGCGCCCTTCGACGGGGTCGTGGCCAGCGTGGACGTCGACCCCGGCGAGAGCGTCTCGGCCTCCCAGTCCATCGTGAGGCTGGTGGACCTCTCGTCGCTGCAGGTGGAGGTCTCGGTGGACGAGGTGGACCTGCCCTTCGTCCATCCGGGCCAGACGGCGCTGATCTCCGTCAAGGGCTACCCGGACCTCACCCTGCAGGGGGTGGTGGACCGGCTGACCCCGGCAGGCCGCACCCAGGGCGATCTGGTGCTCTTCGACGTGGTGGTGCGGCTCAAGGAGCCCCGGGACGAGCTGCTGCCCGGCATGACGGCCACGGCCCGCATCGAGGTGGCGCGGGCCGACGGGGTGCTGGCCGTGCCTGAGGAGGCCGTGGTGGAGGCGGGCGGCAGGGCCCTGGTGAGCCGGGTGGTGAACGGCGCCGTGGTGCCGACCCCGGTGGAGCTGGGCATCAGCGACGGGCGGTACGTGGAGGTGCGATCCGGCCTCTCCGAGGGCGACCGGGTGCTGGCCACCAACTACGAGGCCTACCGCCGCCTGGCCGGCAACTCCACTACCACGACGACGGGCGGGCCTCCCAGGGAGGGCGCCTTCTTCCGCATCAACGGCCGTCCGGCGGGGCGATGACCGGTGAGCCGCAGCGAGGTGATTCCCACAGGGGCCGTTCCCGCTGACGGCAGCCGCAGCGGGGCCCCCATCGTGAGGCTCGAGGGAGTCAGCAAGGTCTACGGGCGGGGCGAGACCGCCGTCGTGGCCCTGCGGGACGTGGACCTGGCCATCGGCCCGGGCGAGTTCGTGGCCATCACGGGGCCGTCGGGATCGGGCAAGTCGACCCTGATGCACATCATCGGCTGCCTGGACCGGCCCACCTCGGGCAGGCTGTACATCGAGGGACAGGACGTCAGCCGCCTCAGCGAGGCCCGGCTGGCCGCGCTGCGCAACCGGCGCATCGGCTTCGTCTTCCAGTCCTTCCACCTGATGCCCCGGGAGACGGTGCTGCGCAACGTGGAGTGGCCCCTCATCTATGCCGGCGTGCCCCCGGCCCGCCGCCGACAGCGAGCCCTGGAGGTGCTGGCCCAGGTGGGCATGGCCCACCGGGTGCACCACCGCCCCCAGGAGCTGTCGGGGGGCGAGCGGCAGCGGGTGGCCATCGCCCGAGCCCTGGTCAACGACCCGGCCGTCATCCTGGCCGACGAGCCCACCGGCAACCTGGACTCGGCCAACGGCGAACAGGTGCTGGCCCTGCTGGAGGAGCTCAACGCCCAGGGGCGCACCATCGTGCTGGTCACCCACGACATGGCCATCGCCCACCGGGCCCGGCGGCTCATCCGGGTGCGCGACGGCCGGGTGGAGTACGACGGGGGCAGCGCCCCCCTGGGGAGGGAGTCGGGCCCGTGAGGGTGCGAGAGCTGCTGGGCGTCGCCTTCCGCAGCATCCAGGCGGGTGGGCTGCGGTCCTTCCTCTCGGTGCTGGGCATCGTCATCGGGGTGGCCGCGGTCATCGCCCTGGTCTCGGTGGGGCAGGGGGCGACGCTGCAGATCCAGTCGCAGCTGACGTCGCTGGGCTCCAACCTCCTGACCATCATCCCCGCGGCGCGCACGGCCTCGGGCGGCCGGATCTCCCAGGAGCAGCTCTCCGACCTCACCATGGAGCTGGCCGACGAGCTGCCCGCGGCCGCGCCGGCCGTCACCGCCGCCACGGGGCTGGTGCAGACCCGGGCCACCCTGGTGGTGGGCGCCAGCAACCTCTCCGCTCTCGTCCTGGGCGTGGGCGACGCCTACGGCACCCTGCTCAACTACCGTCCCATCGCGGGCCGCTTCCTGCAGCCCAGGGACGGCCGGGAGCGCCGGATGGCGGTGGCGCTGGGCTTCGGGGTGGCGCAGGACCTCTTCGGCAGCGAGGCGCCCGTCGGTCGGGAGATCACCCTGGTCTTCAGCGGGCGGCCGGTGGCAGGCGTGGTGGTGGGCGTCATGGAGCCCAAGGGCGCCCTCTTCTTCTCCAACTTCGACCGGCAGGTGTACGTGCCGCTGGAGACCCTGGTGGCCCGGGGCATCGTGCCGGACCGGGTGGGCTCGTACCTGGCCCAGACGCGGCCCGGCGTCAGCGTCGACGACGCGGTGGCCCAGGTCACCTTCTTCTTCGACCGGCGGCTGCGCGAACCCGGCCTGGTGGAGGTGGCCAGCCAGCAGGCGCTGGTCAACGCCGTCACCCAGGCCACGGGCACCATGACGCTGCTCCTGGGCGCCATCGCGGGCATCGCCCTGCTGGTGGGCGGCATCGGCATCATGAACGTGATGCTGGTGGCCGTGGCGGAGCGCACCCACGAGATCGGGGTGCGCATGGCCATCGGGGCCCGGCGAGCCGACATCCTGCGCCAGTTCCTGGCCGAGTCCACGGCCCTGAGCGTGGTGGGCGGCGTGGTGGGGCTGGTGCTGGGCTGGGCCGGAGGCTGGGCCCTCTCCCGGGCGCTGCGTTTCCCCTTCGTCATCTCCACCCAGTCGGTGCTGCTGGCCATCGGCTTCTCCATGGCCGTGGGGATCTTCTTCGGCATCTACCCGGCCCGGCGCGCCTCGCGGCTGGACCCGGTGGAGGCCCTCCGGTACGAGTGAGCCGCTCCGGGGGCGGCGGCAGAACCGGCTGCAGAGGATTTTCACAATGCGTTCACGGCTTCTAAGCCCGGGCGTGGCAGAGTGACAGGCGGAGGGGATGCCCGGCGGGCCGTCCCTCCGGGCAGCCCCGAGCTTCGTGAAGGGGGCATGGGCAGATGAGCGAGACGAGGAGGCCACGCCACGGACTGCGGCGCTGGGCGGTGCCCGCGGTGGTGGTGCTGGCAGCCCTGGTGGCGGCCTCGGCCGCGGTGACGGCGGCCTCGCCGTCGGCGCCTTCGGCGGCCGGCACCTCCGCGGCCTGGGTGCCCAGGGGGCTGGCCCGGCTCAACCTGACCGAGCAGCAGCTGCAGCAGATCGCCCAGATCCGCCAGAAGGCCTACGAGCAGGCCATCCCCCTCCAGGGCGAGCTGTACACGGCCCGCCAGCAGCTGGCCCTGGCCCTGCGCAGCGCCCAGATCGACGCCAACCGGGTGAAGGAGCTGGCGGCCCGCATCCACGACCTGCAGGGGCAGCTCCAGCAGATCCAGATCCAGATGCTGCTGGACATCCACGGGGTGCTCACCGACGAGCAGCGGGCGCAGCTGAGCACGCTGGGCGGCCTCGGCGGCCTCGGCCTGGGCGGGCCGTGGGGCCTCGGCGGCCTGGGCTGGGGCCGGGGCGGCTTCGGCCCCCACATGATGGGGCACGGCTGGCGGCGCTGACCCCGCTCCCCACCCACCCCTCGAGCAGAGGCGCCCGGCCGGTGGCCGGGCGCCTCGTCTTCCCTCACGCTCGGGCGGATGCCCAACGGCGTCACTTGGTCTTCTTCTCAGGAGCGGGCTTCTTGGTCTCCTTCGCCGGCTTCTTCTCCACGGCTGCGGCACCTCCTCCCCGGCGGGGGCCATGCCCTTAGCCGCCTCCCAGCTGCCATGGCGCCGCCCTCGGCTGACTCCCGATTTCTGGCACCAATCTAGCACGACCCGGCCCCGCCGCAATGGGGGCCCGCCGGGGCGGCAGCTGGGGCCAACGGGCGCCGCTGGCCGCGTCGACAAAAAGACGCGCGCGCTCGTCCGTTCGGGCTCGCTCGAGCCCGGGCTCCTTCGGACGCCCGCTCCGCTCACTCGACCCCCTGGAAGTCGCCCTCGTCCCGCTCCATGCGGGCCAGCAGCTGGGGCACCTGGCCCACGTCAGGCAGGATGAAGTCGGGCACCTCGCCCAGGGAGAGAGGGGCCTGGCCTGGCCCGTCGGCGGCCACCAGCGCCGAGGTGAGGTGGCGCGCGTTGGCGAAGCGGATGGCGCCCTGGGGGCGGCCGCCCACCACCAGCACCCCGGCGTCGCCCCGGGTCCCTGGCCCCGCCGGGGCCGCCTCCAGGGAGGCCGCCCGCCGCACCCGCCCGCCCGCCGCGGGGTGCAGGGGCAGCGGCGTCCGGCCCACCAGCCAGACGTCGCACCAGGGGGCGACGGCCTCCACCGCCCGTGCCAGCTGCTCGGGCGTGGCGGGCGCGGCGGGCGGCTGGAGCAGCTCGTCGACCGCGAAGATGACGGCGCGCACCCGGCCCATCGGCGCTGATTCCCCCATCCCGCCCTATAATAACGGTACATGCGTCGCCGCCGCGACCGGCG
>DATCKV010000192.1:0-4019 GCA_036564285.1 Limnochordales bacterium | reverse complement strand
CCGGCGGGGGCACAGGCCAACGGCCAGACGCCCCTGCTGGAGGTGCGCAACCTCAAGACCTACTTCTTCACCGAAGACGGCGTCATGCCCGCCGTGGACGGGGTCAGCTTCTCGCTGCGGCGGGGGGGCACCCTGGGCCTGCTGGGCGAGTCGGGCTGCGGCAAGAGCGTGACGTCGCTGTCCATCATGCGGCTGGTGCCGCAGCCGCCGGGGCGCATCGTCGGGGGCGAGGTGCTCTTCGAGGGCGAGGATCTGCTGCGCAAGAAGGAGTCGGAGATGCGCCGCATCCGCGGCAAGGAGATCGCGATGATCTTCCAGGAGCCGATGACCTCCCTCAACCCCGTCTTCACCGTGGGCAACCAGATCATGGAGGCCATCATGCTCCACCAGAAGGTCTCCAAGGCGGAGGCGCGCCGGCAGGCCATCGAGATGCTGCGGCTGGTAGGCATCCCGTCTCCTGAGCGCCGCGTCGACGACTACCCCCACCAGATGAGCGGGGGCATGCGCCAGCGGGTCATGATCGCCATGGCCCTCTCCTGCAACCCCAAGCTCCTCATCGCCGACGAGCCCACCACGGCCCTGGACGTCACCATCCAGGCCCAGATCCTGGATCTCATGCGGGACCTGCAGCGCCGGCTGGGCACGGCCGTCATGCTCATCACCCACAACATGGGCGTCATCGCGGAGCTGGTGGAGCACGTGGTGGTCATGTACGCGGGCAAGGTGGTGGAGTCGGCCGACGTCCGCTCCATCTTCGCGATGCCGCGCCACCCGTACACGGTGGGGCTGCTGGAGTCGGTGCCCAAGATCCACGAGACCCGGGAGCGGCTCAAGGCCATCGAGGGCGTGGTGCCCAGCCCGTACGACATGCCCACGGGATGCCGTTTCCATCCCCGCTGCGAGCTGGCCCGGGACATCTGCCGGCGGCTGGAGCCCCCCATGATGCAGGTGGGGCCCACCCAGCAGGTGGCGTGCTGGCAGTACACCAACTTCGAACCAGTCGAGGCGCCGCCGCCCGGCCAGGTGGTGCCGCTGTGGAAGCCGGCCGCCGAGGGCGGCAGCCGGCCCGGCGCCGCGGCGGGCGTGCGGCAGGGCAGGCAGGGGGCGTGAGGTCGGTGGCATCGGGCGCGCTCAAGACCCCCAACCCCACCCAGACGGCGGGCCAGAGCCGGCCCGGGGCGCCCGCCCCGCAGGACGACGTGCTGCTGGAGGTGCGGGGCCTGGTGAAGCACTTCCCCATCAGCCGGGGCCTCATCTTCTCCCGGCAGGTGGGGGCGGTGCGGGCTGTGGACGGCATCGACTTCTTCATCCGCCGGGGCGAGACCCTGGGGCTGGTGGGGGAGAGCGGCTGCGGCAAGTCGACCACGGGCCGGCTGGTGCTGCGGCTCCTGGAGCCGACCCGGGGCGAGGTCTACTTCGAGGGGCAAAACATCTTCACCCTGGGCCGGGAGCAGATGCGGCGGCTGCGCCGCCAGATGCAGATCATCTTCCAGGACCCGTACGCGTCCCTCAACCCCCGCATGACGGTGGGCGACATCATCGGCGAGCCCCTGGTCATCCACGGGCTGGCCAGGGGGCCGGCCAAGGAGCGGCGGGTCAAGGAGCTGCTGGAGATCGTGGGGCTGTCGGGCATGCACGCTCGGCGCTACCCCCACGAGTTCAGCGGGGGCCAGCGCCAGCGCATCGGCATCGCCCGGGCCCTGGCCGTCAACCCCAAGCTGATCGTGGCCGACGAGCCCGTCTCGGCCCTGGACGTCTCCATCCAGGCCCAGGTCATCAACCTGCTGCAGGACCTGCAGCGGGAGTTCGGCCTGACGTACCTTTTCATCGCGCACGACCTGTCGGTGGTGAAGCACATCTCCAACCGGGTTGCCGTGATGTACCTGGGCAAGATCGTGGAGCTGGCCGACAAGCAGACCCTCTTCGGCGACCCCCTCCACCCGTATACCCAGGCCCTCATGTCGGCCATCCCCATCCCGGACCCCACGGCCCGTCGGGAGCGCATCATCCTCCAGGGCGACGTGCCCAGCCCCGTCAACCCGCCCAAGGGGTGCCGCTTCCATACCCGCTGCCCGCTGGCCGAGGAGATCTGCCGGGTGCAGGAGCCGCCCTTCATCGACGTGGGCGGCGGCCACTACGTGGCGTGCCACCTGGTCAAGCCGGGCGACGTGCGCACCCGCGACATGGCGCGGCGGGTGGCCGTGGTGCAGCAGGCGCAGCAGGTGGCGTGAGGGTGGGCGGCGCGGCCCGTGCGCTGTCGGTGGTGCGGTCGGGAAGTGCTGCTGGCGGAGCGGTGCCCGTACTGCCGCCGGCCCACGGGCATCCCAGCGGCGGCGCGGCCGGAGGGACAGCCCCCGGAGACGGAGGTATCGGGGCGCTTCGTAGGGCCTCTCCGGGTCGGCGAGGCCGGGGCGTGGGGCGGCGGGGCGCAACGGCCGCCCGGCGCGGCAGGGAGGCGGCTGTCGCTTTGGGAGTTCGTGCGGCGGCTGGCCGCCTTCCTCAGGGACCCCGGCGTGCCCGGCTGGAAGCGGGCCCTGCTGGCGGCCGCGCTGGTGTACGTGCTGGTGCCTTTGGACCTGCTGCCGTCGCCGCTGCTGCCCGGGCTGGGGTGGCTCGACGACCTGGCCGTGCTGTGGCTCCTCTTCTCCCGTCTGGAGCGGGAGCTGGCCGGCTACATCCCCCCGGAGCAGCGCCTGGACTGAGGCGGCGCCGCTGTCTTGACGGGGGCTCGGAGCGGTCACTATAATGGCGTGCGGCAGCGGTGCCCGGGTGGCGGAACTGGCAGACGCGCACGTTTGAGGGGCGTGTGGGTACCCACTCCCATCCGGGTTCAAGTCCCGGCCCGGGCACCAATTCCAAGGGACAAAAGGTGATCCCCGCCCGGGGTATCAATCCGTTCGTAATAGTCGTTCGCACTCGGACCGGTCCGCCAACGGCCGGCTAGCCCTTCAGAAGGCCCTCGATGGAAATATCTTCGTCGAGTTCCTCCCAATGAATACCGATGCCGCCGCCGATCCAGCGCCAGTTCCTTCGCTGCTCCGGGGTGGCGCGGCTGAGCTTCGGGAACCACTCGAGCGGCACGCTGATGCGGCGGCCATCGAGCAGGTCCACATGCATCATCGCGTCGTCGAACTCGACTCGGACGCCCACGGCATCGTGCAGCCTAGTGGCCAAAGTGCTCACTCCATCGCCTCAGGAACTCGCTCTCGTGTTCTTCGACCAGCTTGCGCAGGGCGGATAGTTCCTGTGCCGACAAACCCCGAGACCGGGCCAGTCTAACGGGTTTCAGCCAGAACTTGGCATAGGCCTCCCCGTACTCCACGTGGATGTGAGGCGGCTCGTTGCCCTCATTGCTGAAGAAAAAGAAACGGTAACCCGCCTGCCTCAGTACGGTTGGCATGACGCACCGCGTCCATCTTAGCACGCGGTGGCCTCGATACAACCCTGCCCCGTGGCTCCGCGGGACGAAGAGCGGGCGGGGGGCCGTCGCTCGGCCCCCGCCCCGGACGGGCCTCTTCGGGCGGCTCTATCCGCTCTTCCGGACGAACTCCGTCTGGACGCTGACCCGCACCTCGTCGCCGACGACCACGCCGCCGGCCTCCAGCAGCGCGTTCCAGTTGAGGCCCCAATCCTTGCGGTTGAGGCGGGTCTCGGCGCTGAAGCCCACCCGCTCGTTGCCCCAGGGGTCCTTGACCCGGCCCTCGAAGGTGACGTCCACCGTCACCTCCCGGGTGACCCCTCGCATGGTCAGGTCGCCGACCACCTTGTACTTCCCCTCGCCGACGGGCTGGATCCGGCGGCTCCTGAACTCGAGGGTCGGGTGGTGCTCGGCGTCGAAGAAGTCGGCGGAGCGCAGGTGCTGGTCCCGCTGCGGCTCAGCCGTGTCGATGGAGTTGACGTCGATGGACAGCTCCACCGAGGCCTCCTCGGGCCGGTCCGGGCTTCCGATCAGCCTGCCGTCCATCTTGCGGAAGCGGCCCCGCACCGTGGCGATCATCATGTGGCGTACGGAGAAGTCC
>DATCKV010000191.1:0-2650 GCA_036564285.1 Limnochordales bacterium | reverse complement strand
ATGACGAACGCCATGGATCAACCTCTCCTCCCGTCGCCGCTGCATTATACCCTCTCTGGCTGCCGCAGGGGCAGGCGAGGCGCCCCGAGCCCCCGGGGCCACCAGTAGGATACCACGTGCCCCTGCCGGATCCTAGGCAGGAGGCGAGACGCGCTGCGGCCGGATGCCGGCGCCACGGCCCCGGCCCTCACCGCGCCTGCGTAAGCAGGCCCAGCAGCGCGGCCGCCAGGGTGGGGGGCATGGCCAGCAGCCCCATGCGTAGGTACTGCCAGCCCCCCACCTCCACGCCCCGCTGGCGCAGCAGGGTCAGCGTCAGGATGGTGGCCAGGGAGCCCACCACGGTCAGCAGCGGACCGATGTTGACCCCCAGCAGCAGCGCGTACGGTGCCAGGCCGTACGCGCCCTGGCCGCCCCCGTCGGCGGGCGGCGCCAGGGCGCTCATGGCCAGCAGCGTCATAGGGATGTTGTTGACCACGTTGCTGCCCACGGCCGTCAGGGCCGCGAACCGGGCCAGGGGCTCGGCCGCCTGCAGACGCTCCACGGCCGACGGCAGGCCCTCGGGCCGGGTGAGGGTGCCGGCGACGGCGCCCGGCGTCAGGGCCGCGGCCACCAGCTCCCGTCCGGCGCCGGTGGTGCGGAAGCCTTCGATGACCACGAAGAGCCCCACCACGAAGGGGATGACGGCCCAGGCGATGCCCCGCACGAAGAAGCCCGGGCTCACCTCCCGGCGCAGCAGCGCCAGCAGCGCTGAGGCCACGCCCCCCGCCACGGCCACCGGCCACAGGGGCGCCCCCAGCCACCCGGCCGCGCCGAAGCCCAGGATGGTCGCCGCCGAGATGACCAGGCTCCAGCGCAGGAAGGGCGACCGGCTCAGGGCCCGCACCTGGATCTGCAGCGGCGCCGGATCCAGGCTGCCCTCCAGGCGGCGGCGGAAGATGCCGTACAGCAGCCCCAGGTTGACGGCTGCGGCCAGCAGCGCGGGCAGCGCCATCACCCTCGCGAACTCCCAGAAGGGGAGGTGGAAGCGGGCCTGCACCAGCAGGTTGGTCAGGTTGCTGACGGGCAGCAGGAGCGACGTGACGTTGGCCACGTACACCGACAGGAAGGCGAAGGGCACCGGGTCGCCTCCGGCCTGCTGCACGACCCGGAAGACCACCGGCGCCAGCACCACCGCGGTGGTGTCGAGGCTGAACAGCACCGTGATGGCGGCGCCCAGGAGGTAGCTGGCCACGAAGAGCCGCCGCAGGCTGCGGCCTGCCAGGCGGGCGGTCCACAGGGCCGCCCACGTGAAGACGCCGGCGCGCTCAGCCACGGCGGCCACCACCAGCACCCCGGCCAGGAAGGCCAGCACCGGCGCCGTCTCCGCCAGCACCGCCGCCGCGCCCCCGGGCGTCACCGCCCCCATCAGCAGCATGGCCGCCGCGCCGGCCCCGGCGATCCACGCCTCGTGGATGCCCCGGGGGCGCCACAGGATCCCCGCCACGGTCAGCGCGAAGAGGAGCCCCGCCAGCCACGCCTTGCCCTCGGCCACGCCTCGTCCACCCCGACCCGACCCATGCTCCCCCATCCTAAGGCGGGCGGTGGAGGGCCGCAAGGGTCAGCGGGGCGGCGCGAAGGCGCCCGCCGCCGTCGGCCGGTCTCGGCCGGCGCGACGAAGGCGGCGGGCGCCGCCGGGCCCCCGGATGCCCGGCTTCCCAAGGGAATCGAAAGGCGCCGCCCTCCTCGCCGCGCACCCTAAGCGCCGCGGGGCGCCCCCCGGGCCGCGGGAGCGACCGTGCTGCAAGGAGACCGCCCAAGCGCCGCCGAATCGGGTGGGTGCCACGCCACCGTCCGGCATCTCGCGCCGCGGCCGGGGCGGTGCCGCTGCGGGAGGACGGCACTCTTGAGTACTATCATGCTACCGATCGGTATCCTGCGCAACGGCAGGATGCCCCGTCAACCTGCCGCCATGGGCGGCCAGGGCGATCTCCCGGGCCTGGCGCCTCGTTATCGCGGCGAGGCGCGGCCAAGAGGGGCGACACGTCCCCTCGCGCCGCGCCGGCCGCGGGCTTGCCGGCGTCAGGGCGGGCCGGCATGAGCCCCGGGGGCCAACGGCCCGGGGCGCTGCGGGCCGCCTTCGGCCGGAGGGTGCGGGAGCTGCGCACCCGCCGGGGGCTCACCCAGCGGGAGCTGGCGCGCCGCGCCGGCATGCACCCCGCCTACATCGGGGGCATCGAGCGCGGCGAGCGCAACATCACTCTGGACGGGGTGGAGCGCCTGGCCCGGGCGCTGGAGGTGCGGCCGGCGGAGCTGATGGTGCCGCCGGGCGGCGACCCCGCCGCCGGATACGAGGGTCGCCTGCGGGACCTGGCCTTCCACGCCGCCGAGCCCGACGACCTGGAGCTGGCCCTGGACGTGGCGCGCTTCGTCCTGGATCGCCTGCATCGCCGCCGGTCGGCCCGGTGGGAGGCCGCGGAGGGGCCGGGCGAGCCCGGCCCTCAGGGCTAGGGTCGGGAGCCCGGCAGGCCCTTCTCCCGTCAGGCGGCGACGGCCTGCCGGGGCAGCACCAGCTCCAGCAGCCGCAGGTTGAAGGCCTCGTGACGGGCGGCCACGGGATCCAGGGCCGGCAGCGGCAGGGCCGGCTCATACTCCCCGCAGACGTCCACGCCCA
>DATCKV010000190.1:0-3176 GCA_036564285.1 Limnochordales bacterium | reverse complement strand
CCGAGCTCCTGGGCGTGGAACGGGCCGCCCTGGTGCTGCCGGAGACGGAGGACGGCCGGCTGGCCTTCGTGGTCCCGTGGGAGGGCCGGGCCGTGGTGGGCACCACCGACAGCCCGTACGAGGGGCCTCTGGAGAGCCCCGGCGTCGAGGAGGCGGAGGTCGAGTACCTGCTGCGCCACGTGCGGCGATTCCTGGACGTGGAGGTGCAGCCCGACGACGTGCTGGCTGCGTACGCCGGCCTGAGGCCTCTGGTGAGCGGCAGCGGGCGGTCGGCGGACCTGTCCAGGCGTCACGCGGTGGTGCTACACGAGCCGGGGTTCGTCAGCGTCATCGGGGGCAAGCTCACCACCTACCGCCGTATGGCCCAGGATGCCGTCGACGTCATCGCGCGGCACGAGGCGCGTGAGCCGGACGGCCTGCGCATCGGCCCCAGCCGGACCCACCGGCTGGCGCTGGTGGGCGCCGAGCACCAGGAGCGCTGGCCGGCCCTGGTGCGGCAGGCGCTGAAGGCGGGGCTTGCCGCTGCCGCCGCGGGGCGGCTCGTGCAGACCTACGGCGCGGAGGCCGGCAGGCTCCTGGATCTGACCCGCGCCCGCCCGGAGCTGGGACGGCCCCTGGCGCCCGGCCTGCCGCACCTGGCCGCGGAGGTGGTCTTCGCCTGCGAGACCTCCATGCCGGTGCGGCTGGAGGACTTGATGGACCGGCGCCTGCGGATAGGGCTCGTGGCCCCTGCGGCGGCGGCCGCGGCGGCGACCGAGGCGGCCCGGTTGATGGGCGAGCGGCTGGGGTGGAGCGGTCCGCACCGGGAGGAGGAGCTGCAGCGCTACCTGGGCGGTCTCGGGCGGTGGCGAGAAGGGATCCAGCCTGGCTGCGTCGAAGGGACGAGTTGAGACGAGAAAAACCGATTCCGAAAGGCGGCTACGGGGGAGTCTGGGAGAAACCCGGGCCGGCCGGCGCCCTCTTTGGGGTGCGGCCTGCCCGGGCTTCTTGCTTGTATCCGGGCACGCCGCGTTGGGGGGTCTGCTGTGAAGAAGAAGTGGTGGTTACTGGCCCTCTCGCTCGTCCTCGTCCTGGGCGGCAGCTGGCTCGCCAGCTGGATCCAGACCACCGGAGGGGAGGTGCGGGTGACGGATGTGCGGTTCGCCGGGCAGGACGGCCGGATGTTGAGCGGGCTCCTCTACGTGCCCGCCGGTGCCACCAACCGGACGCCGGCGCCGGGCATGCTGGTGATGCACGGGTACATCAACTCGCGCGAGACCCAGAGCGGCTTCGCCATCGAGTTCGCCCGCCGCGGCTACGTCGTGCTCGCGATGGACATGGCCGGGCACGGTTTCTCCGAACCCATCCGGGGCGACCTGTCCCGAGGGGCCTACGACGGGCTCCGCTTCCTGGCGTCCCTGCCGTTCGTGGACCCCGCCAACATCGGCGTCGAAGGCCACTCGATGGGCGGGTGGTCCGTGCTGGCAGCGGCCGACCGCGCCCCGGACCTGGTGAAGACCGTGGTGCTGGTGGGATCCTCGTCCGAGACCCTCGGCGCCCCGAAGATCCTCGCGGACTCGAAGTTCAACGTCGGCGTCATCTTCAGCCGATATGACGAGTTCGCCCGCCTGATGTGGGGCGTGGACCGGGCGGCCGACATCGTCAAGACGGAGAAGCTGAAGGCCGCGTTCGGCACGACCGAGGACGTCGTGCCCTACCGGCTGTACGGGTCGTTCGAGAATGAGACGGGCCGGAAGCTGTACATCCCCAACACCACCCACCCGGGCGACCACCTGTCCCGGGAGGCCATCGGGGACGCCATCGACTTCGTGCAGGCCTCGATACCGGCTCCCCGGCCGCTGGATCCCGCGAACCAGATCTGGCCGTGGAAGGAGCTGGGCACCGCGCTCGCGTTCATCGGCGCCGTGGTCTTCATGTTCGCCCTGGCGGGGCTGCTCCTGGAGGTGCCCTACTTCAAGGAGCTGGTCCGGCCCCTGCCCCGCTTCAGCGGCGAGGCTGGCCCTGGCTGGTTCGTCGGGGCGCTCATCGCGACCGCCATACCGGCGCTGACCTTCTTCCGCTTCCAGCACCTGGGCAACGCGTGGATCCCGACGAGCGCGTTCTGGCCTCAGTCGCTGACGATAGGCTTCATGGTGTGGGCGCTGCTCAACGGCGCCATCGCGGTCGCCCTGTTCATCGTGTGGCACCTGGTGTGGGGGCGCAGACGCCAGGGGAGCCTCGGCGCCTACGGGTTCTCGACGGCGGGCGGCAGGCCCGGCCGGTGGCGCTACGTCGGCCGCGCCCTGCTGCTGGCGGTGACCGTCACGGCGGCGACCCACGCCCTCCTCAGCCTGGTCCAGTGGGCGTTCCTGGTCGACTTCCGGTTCTGGGTGGTCGCCCTCAAGCCCATGAACTGGCCGCGGTTCCTCATCTTCCTGCGGTTCCTGGTGCCCTTCGCCGTGTACTTCTTCATCTTCTCGCTGGTCCTGCACGGCCAGCTCAGGCTGCCGGAGTACGGCAGCGAGGGCAAGACGCTCTTCACCTGGATCGTGGCGAACGCGGCGGTCGCGGTGGCGGGCCTGGTCGTCCTGGTGGCCCTGCAGGTGGGCACGCTGAAGCTGACGGAGCGGCTCTTCTTCCCGACGGAGCCGCTGCTCGGCATCGTCGCTTACCAGTTCCTGCCGCTCCTGACCATCGCCAGCGCGCTGTCCACCTACCTGTTCCGCAAGACCGGGACGGTCTACGCCGGCGCGTTCTTGAACGCCCTGTTCGTCACCTGGTACATCGTCGCAGGGCAGGCGATCCAGTTCGCCGCCTGATCCGTCGGGCACGCGGGTGGGGGCGCCGAGGCCCCGCCCCAGGGCGCCCCCGCCCGACCTGCCCGACCACGCGCCGTCACCTCAATCCAGCCAGTCCATGCAGCGCTGGACGGCCTTCAACCAGCCGCGATAGGCGGCATCCCGACGCGATTCGTCCCAGGTCGGCAGCCACCGCTTCCCTTCCTTCCACAGGCGGCGCAGCTCCGCCAGGTCCTCCCAGACGCCCACGGCCAGGCCGGCGGCGTAGGCGGCGCCCAGGGCGGTCGTCTCGGCCACCGTCGGGCGGATCACCGGCACCCCCAGGATGTCGGCCTGAAACTGCATCAGCAGCTCGTTGGCCACCATGCCCCCGTCCACCTTGAGGCCGGTCAGGGCCAC
>DATCKV010000189.1:0-3792 GCA_036564285.1 Limnochordales bacterium | reverse complement strand
TCGTCATGGAGTCGGGGGTCTTCCGCGGCGACGAGAGCGTGGTGCAGGCCGGCCGCATCGTCCTGGACGAGGTCGGCAGCCCCAGCGGGGCAAAGGTATGGATTGCCATCGTCGAGACCGGCGAGGTGTTGGCCCGACTGGTACACCCGGGCGTCACGGTCTCCATCGGCGGGCGCCGGCACGACTTCCTGGCGCAGGCGCGCTTCGTGCGGGTGCGGTCCACCGAGTCCGGCCCGCTGGAGGTGGGGCCGGCCGAGGCGGTGGCTCCGGCGAGCCGTCCATGAGCTGGCCATCACGCTGGCGGCGCTGGGGCTGGAGCTGCCGGGCGTCCATTCGATCTTGACCTGGAGCGAGGGCTGGCGTGGCTGGAGAGGCAAAGGAGGCCGGTGCCGCAGGCGGGGCGCGCTCGGTCACGGTCGACGTGGCCGCCTTCGACGAGGAGAGCATCATCGCCGCCCGCGGGGCTGCCCGTGAGATGGCCAGGGAGCTGGGCTTCAGCGTGGTGGACCAGGTGCGCATCGCCACGGCGGTTACGGAGATCGCCCGCAACATCCTGATGTATGCCCGGACGGGCACCATCTACATCCGTGAGTGCCGGGCCGGCACTCGGGTGGGTCTGGAGGTCGTCGCCGAGGACCGGGGGCCGGGCATCCCCGATGTGGAGCGGGTCTTGCAGGGGGGCCACAGCACGTCGGGCAGCTTCGGCCGGGGCATTGCCGGGGCGCGGGCTCTGATGCACGAGTTTCACCTGGAAAGTCGCCCGGGCGAGGGGACCCGTGTCGTCATGCGCAGATGGAGGGAGTAAGGGAGCCGCCTCGCGCCGTCCTGGTGCGGTGGTGGGCGATCCGCATCCACGCTCTTGCCGGCATTGCGCGCCCGATGGCGACCTTTTCACCGACGCCGGGCCGGTGATAGAATCGTCCGTGGCGATGCGCCGCCGCACGCCGGCGGCGCCCGCTGTGTCGCGCGCGACGCACCCCGGGTGCGAGGGCGAGGGTAAGACGATGGCCGGTCACTCCAAGTGGGCCAACATCAAGCACACCAAGATGAAGGAAGACTTCCGCCGGGGCCAGCTCTTCGCCAAGCTGACCCGGCAGATCATGGTAGCCGCCCGCCAGGGCGGGCCGGACCCCGAAGCCAACTTCAAGCTGAGGCTGGCCATCGACAAGGCCCGTGAGGCCAACATGCCGATGGACAACATCCAGCGGGCCATCCGCCGGGCGGTGGGCCAGGAGGAGGGCACCAACTACGAAGAGGCCATCTTCGAGGGCTATGGGCCCGGCGGTGTCGCCATCCTGGTCATGGCCATGACCGACAACCGCAACCGTACCTCCGGCGAGATCCGCCACCTCTTCAGCCGCCACGGCGGCAGCATGGCGGAGAGCGGGGCGGTGGCGTGGCAGTTCGAGCCCCGGGGGCGGCTGGTGGTGGCGCCCGATCCCGGGGGCGCGCCGTTGGACGAGGAGCGGCTGATCCTGGACGTGGCCGAGGCGGGCGGCGACGATGTGCGGCCCCTGGAGGGCAAGCCGGGCTACGAGGTGCTGTGCCAGCCCTCGGCCCTCTCCCGGGTGCGCCAGGCCCTGGTGGAGCGGGGCTACCACTGCCAGGAGGCCCAGCTGACCATGGTGCCCAAGACCACGGTCAGCGTGCAGGGCCCCGAGGCCGAGCGGGTGCTGCGGCTGGTGGACGCCCTGGAGAACCACGACGACGTCCAGGAGGTCCACGCCAACTTCGACATCCCCGACGAGGTGATGGAGGCCCTGCAGGCTTGAGCGCTCCCCTGGTCATCGCCGGCATCGACCCGGGCCTGGCCCGCACGGGCTACGGCCTCATCGGGGGCGCCGGCGACCGGTGGGAGGTGCTGGCCTCGGGCACCATCGAGACGGCGGCCGGGCGCCCCGTGGAGCAGCGCATGCTGGAGCTGTACCGGGCGCTGACGGAGCTCTTCGCCCGCCACGGGCCCCAGGTGGTGGCCGTCGAGCAGCTCTTCCTCAACCGCAACCGCCGCTCCGCCACCATGGTGGGGGAGGCCCGGGGGGTGGTGCTGCTGGCGGCGGCCCAGGCGTCGGCCCGGGTGGTGGAGTACACCCCCCAGGCGGTGAAGCTGGCCATCACGGGCCAGGGCCAGGGGGCCAAGCAGCAGGTGGGCTACATGGTGCGCCAGCTGCTGCGCCTGCGCCGCCCGGTGGCGCCCGACGAGGGCGACGCCCTGGCGGTGGCGCTGTGCGCGGCCTTCCGGGCCGGAGCGCCGGCGATGCGCTGAGACGCCAGGCGGCAGCGGGGTCAGGCGCCGGCGGCGTGAGGGCGGCGGCCTCCAGGGCCGGGCGGCAGCGCCGGAGAGGGCGGCACGGATGATCCGCAAGCTGCGGGGCCGGATCGACACCCTGGGGCTGACCGAGGCCATCGTGGACGTGGGCGGGGTGGGGTACCGGGTCTTCATCCCCCTCTCCACCCGCCAGGCGCTGGCCGACCTGGCCGGGCAGGAGCCCGTCACCCTCTGGGTGCATACCCGGGTGCGGGAGGACGCGGTCGAGCTGTTCGGCTTCGCCAGCCCGGCCGAGCTGGAGGCCTTCGAGCTGATGCTGCAGGCCTCGGGAGTGGGGCCGAGGCTGGCGCTGTCGGCGCTGTCCACCTATCCGCCCCGGCGGCTGCTGGAGGCGCTGGCGGCGGCCGACGCCGACAGCCTCCAGCGGGTGCCAGGGATCGGCCGCCGCACCGCCGAACGCCTCTGCGTCGAGCTGGCCGAGAAGGCCCGGGCGCTGGTGGGGGCGGCCGAGGGAGGCGAGGCCCCGGCGGGGGTGCAGCGGGCCGGCGCCGACGGGGCCCGCCATCCGGGCTTCCGCGACGCGGTGGAGGCCCTGGTCTCCCTGGGCTACTCCCGCCAGGAGGCGGTGCGGGCCGTGCGGGCGGCCGGGAGGCGGGTGCCGCCCGACGGCAGCCTGGAGGCGCTGCTCAAGGCGGCGCTGGCAGCCGCCGCCGGCAGCGGCGATCCGGAGTGAGGCGGGTCGAGATGGCGCAGAGGGCCGAGAAGCGCCTGGTCTCCCCGGCGCGGCACGACGAGGACGCGGAGCTGGACCGCACCCTTCGGCCGCGCACCCTGGCCGAGTACATCGGCCAGTCGCAGGTCAAGGAGAGCCTGGCCCTCTTCATCGAGGCGGCCCGGCGCCGGCAGGAGCCGCTGGACCACGTGCTGCTCTACGGGCCGCCGGGGCTGGGCAAGACCACCCTGGCGGCCTGCATCGCGCACGAGCTGGGCGTCGACTTCCGCATGACCTCGGGGCCGGCCATCGAGCGCCAGGGCGACCTGGTGGCCATCCTGACCAACCTCAAGCCCCGGGACGTCCTCTTCGTGGACGAGATCCACCGCCTGAGCCGGGTGGTGGAGGAGGTGCTCTACCCGGCCATGGAGGACTTCGCGGTGGACATCGTCATCGGCAAGGGCCCCGGCGCCCGCTCGGTGCGGCTGGAGCTGGCGCCCTTCACCCTCATCGGCGCCACCACCCGGGCGGGGATGCTCACCTCGCCCCTGCGGGACCGCTTCGGCGTCATCCTGCGGCTCGACTTCTACTCCGTGGAGGAGCTGACGGCCATCGTGCAGCGCAGCGCCCGGCTGCTGGGCGTGCGCATCGACGAAGAGGGGGCCGTGGAGATCGCCCGGCGCTCCCGGGGCACGCCCCGCACGGCCAACCGGCTGCTGCGGCGGGTGCGCGACTACGCCCAGGTGCGGGCCGGGGGCGTCATCACCCGGGAGGTGGCCCGGCGGGCCCTGGAGATGCTCAACGTCGACGAACA
>DATCKV010000188.1:0-5814 GCA_036564285.1 Limnochordales bacterium | reverse complement strand
TGCTGGGGGTGGCGGAGAGCCTGGGGGCCACGTACGTCTCCAGCGGCTACCGGGACGCCTTCGGGCTGGTGGCCTTCCTGCTGGTGCTGCTGATGCGGCCGGCGGGCCTGTTCGGCAAGAGCCGGGTCTAGAGGGGGGATGACAGGGTGCAGCGTCGTCGGATGGACCCGACGGCCCGCCGCCGCCTGGCGGCCGCAGCGCTGGTGGTGGCGGGCCTGGCCCTCTACCCGGCCCTCTTCCCGGGCGCCCTCAACCTGGGCGTCACCCTGGTGCTGTACGCCGCCATGGCCACGGCGTGGGACGTGCTGGGCGGATGGGCCGGCCAGCTCTCCCTGGGCCATGCGGCGCTGGTGGGGCTGGGTGCGTACACCTTCGGCCTGCTGACCCAGGCTGCAGGCTGGCAGGGCAGCGTGGGGCTGGCGGCCGCGGTGGCCGCGGTCGTGTTGGCGGCCGCGGCCGCGACCCTGGCCTGGGGCTGGGTCACCTTCCGTCTTCGGGGCCCGTACTTCACCCTGTCCTCCATCGCGGTGGCGGAGATCCTGCGGCTGGTGGCCACCAACGCCCGGCGCCTGACGGGCGGGGCCCAGGGCCTCTTCGTCTTCTCGCTGCCCCGGCCCCTGGGGCTGGACCTGTTCGACCGCACCGTCGAGTTCTACCTGGCCCTGGGGCTCCTGGCACTGGCGCTGGGGGTGGCCTGGTGGCTGTCGTGGAGCCGCTTCGGCTACTACCTGCAGGCCATCCGGGAGGACGAGGAGGCCGCCATGGCTCTGGGCATCCACCCGCTCCGCTACAAGCTCGGGGCCTTCGTCATCAGCGGGGTGCTGACGGCGCTGGCGGGGGCCATCTACGGCGTCTTCCTCTCCTTCTTCGAGCCCCGCGGCGTCTTCAACATCGAGCTCAGCGTCTCCGTGGCCCTCATGGCCATCATCGGCGGCACCGGGACGATGCTGGGCCCCCTGGCGGGGGCGGCGCTTCTGACGGTGGCGGCCGACTGGCTGCGGGTCATCTTCCAGCAGGCCAACCTGCTGGTCTACGGCGTGCTCATCGTCCTGGTGGTGCGCTTCGCGCCCCGCGGCATCGCCGGCGCGGCGGCCGCCCTGGCGAGGAGGTGGAGCGGTGCCCGCTCAGCCCATCCTGCAGGTGAAGGGCTTGAGCATGGCCTTCGGCGGGCTTCAGGCTCTCCGCAGGGTTGACGTGGAGGTCTACCCCGGCGAGATCGTGGGGCTCATCGGGCCCAACGGCGCCGGCAAGACCACGCTGTTCGGGGTCATCAGCGGCTTCCTGGCGCCCACCGAGGGCGACGTCTACTTCGAAGGGCGTCAGGTGACGGGCCTGCCCCCTTACCGGCTGGCGCGGGAGGGGATCGCCCGCACGTTCCAGCTGGTGCGGCCCTTCCCGGAGCTGACGGTGCTCGAGAACGTGATGGTGGCCGCCTTCGCGGTGCACCGCAGCCGGCCCGCGGCCGAGCGGGCCGCCCTGGAGGTGCTGGAGTGGATCGGGCTGGCCGACCGGGCGTCGGTGCCGGCCCGGCAGCTGACCCTGGCCGGGCGCAAGCGGCTGGAGATGGCCAGGGCCCTGGCGCTGAGGCCCCGCCTGCTGCTGCTGGATGAGGTGGTGGCAGGGCTCAACCCCACCGAGGCCGACGCCACGGTGGCCCTCATCCGCCAGATCCGGGAGCGGGGCGTCACCATCGTGGCGGTGGAGCACATCATGCGGGTCATCATGCGCATCAGCGACCGGCTGGTGGTGCTCCACCACGGGCAGAAGATCGCCGAGGGCCCGCCCGAGCGGGTGGCGGAGGACCCGGCGGTGGTGGAGGCCTACCTGGGCGCCTCCGCGGCGCGGGAAGGGGGGCGGCGGTAGCGTGCTGCTGGAGGTGCAGCACCTGGAGGCGGCCTACGGTGACGTGCAGGCCCTGTGGGACGTCAGCTTCGCCGTGGAGGAGGGGGAGCTGGTAGCGCTGCTGGGCGCCAACGGCGCCGGCAAGACCACCACCCTGCGGGCCCTGACCGGTCTGCTGCCGCCCCGCCGGGGGCGCATCATCTTCGCCGGGCGTCCCATCCACCGCGAGCCGGCCCACCGCATCGCGGCCCTGGGCATCGCGCACGTGCCCGAGGGACGGCAGCTCTTCCCCCTGATGACGGTGGAGGAGAACCTGCTGCTGGGCAGCTACCTCCCCCGCACCCGCTCCGCCCGGCGGCGCAACCTGGATCGGATCTACCGGCGCTTTCCCCGGCTCTACGAGCGGCGGCATCAAGACGCCGGCACCCTCTCGGGTGGGGAGCAGCAGATGCTGGCCATCGGCCGGGCCCTCATGAGCGAGCCCCGGCTGCTGGTGCTGGACGAGCCGTCGCTGGGCCTGGCACCCCTGGTGGTTCAGGAACTGTTCGGGGTAGTGAAAGAGGTGGCCGCCGCAGGCACCACCGTGCTGCTGGTAGAGCAGAACGTGCACCACGCCCTGGCCATCGCGGACCGGGCCTACGTGCTGGAGAACGGCCGGGTGGTGATGGAGGGCAGCGGGCAGGCCCTGCTGGGGGAGCCCCGCATCCAGGAGGCTTACCTGGGGCTGTAAGGGGTGGCTGCTTCCGGCGGCCCCGGTGGAGGAACCGGGGCGCCGGGGCCGAAAGCCCCCACGGGGCGGATCAAGCAGCCGCCTGGAGAGGCGGGCGGGGCGTGACGATCCGGGGGCAAGTGAGCACGGCAGCCGCGCTGCTGGCGGCGCTGGGGGTCGCCGCCGCCTGGGTGGCCGTCGCCCTGGGTGCCACCGGGGCGGGCGCCCGGGTCCTGCAGGAGGGCATGTGGGGCGACGACGTGCGCGGCCTGCAGGAGCTGCTGCGGGAGATGGGCTTCACCACCCTCAATCCCAACGGGGTCTTCGGCCCCGAGACCACGGCGGCCGTGAAGCGGGTGCAGCAGGCCGTGGGGCTGCCTGCGGACGGCGTGGTGGGCCCCCAGACCTGGGCGGTCTTCGAAGCCCTTCGCACGCCCTACCGGTACCGCGTGCAGTCGGGCGACACCCTGTGGGACCTGGCGCGCCGCTTCGGCAGCACCATGGAGGCCATCATGGACGCCAACGGGATGGAGGACACCACCCTGCACGCCGGCCAGGTGCTGGTCATCCCGTCGGTACGCCGCCTCTACGTGCCGGCCGACGTGCGGGTGCGGGACCTGGCGGCCCGCCTGGGGGTGGCCGCGGGCGACGTGGCCCGCCTCAACGGGTTGAGCCTCAACGACACCCTAAGGGCGGGCAGCGAGATCTGGGTCCCGCTGCCCGCCTTCTGACGGGCGCTCAGGGCTGGGCTGCCGCCGGCGCCGCGGCCCCCGGCTGGTAGACCAGCCGCCCCAGGCCGGCCACGCTGCGCGCCCAGTAGTCGCCCCGGGTGTCGATGCCGATGTCGACCACCCGGCCCCGGGAGGCGCTGGCCACCACGACCCGCACGATGCGGCCCGACACGGCCGAGACCAGGCCCACCCCTGTGATGGTGTCGCCGCCGGGGGAGCGGAAGAAGAGCAGGTCGCCCGGCCGCACCTGTTCCAGCGGTACCGGCACGGTGTTGTAGCGGAAGAGCGCCTCGCTGGTGACGTAGCTGGCCGTGCGGCCCAGTTCGGGCGGGCCGGCGTAGAGGGTCAGATCCGGAAGCACGGCCCGGTAGGCGTTGACCACTATGCCCGAGGCGTCGACCCCCGCCGCCGCGGCGGCCTGGGGGTCCTGCTCCTTGAGGGCCAGGTACTGCTGCACCGTGGCCTTGCCGCCCAGCTTGTACGGCACGCCGGCTTCCACGTAGCGCAGCGCCTCCTGCAGCGCTGCCAGGGCCTGTTCGGCGCTCACGGTCGGGGCGGCCTGCTCCTGGGCGCCCCCGGGAAGCGCCGGGAGCAGGGCCACCAGCCAGGCCACCACCCCCGCCGCGACCCGGGCAGCAGCCGTCCCCGCCCGGCGTCGAAGCCACGCTCTCACCGCGCTCCCACCCCTCCGTGCACGAAGCGCGACGCCCGCTCCGCCCGCGCTCAGAGCCGGCTCTGCAGGCGGATGGCGTCCTCGGCCATGGTAACGTTATTGAAGAGGCACCAGACCTCCTCCTGATTTTCCAGCCGCTCCCGGATCATGGCCGCCAGGCGGTCCAGCTCCTGGTCGGAGTAACGGTGGCGGTAGCCGCCGATGCCGTGCAGGCGCAGGTAGACGAAGCCCTCGGTGACCGGCCGGGTGACGAAGGGATCGACCCCGTGGACGAGCCCCAGCTCCTGGCACAGCTCCCGCACCAGACTCTCGGGCCAGGGGCCCCGGGGTTCCCAGACGAAGCGGCACCCGGCGGGCCGATGGGCCTGGAAGAACTGCCGCAGCCACGCCACCCGTGTCTCGTCGGGGGCGAACGAGGCGGGGGTCTGGAAGAGCACCACCTCCGCGCCCAGCGTCGAGGCCGCCTCCATGGTGCGCCGGTACGCCGCTTCCACCACGTCCGAGGGGCGGAAGTAGCCGCAGCGCTGCCGCTGCGTCTCGTCCAGCGGGGTGCGCAGCCGGCGGTAGGTGGGGCTGGAGGCGGGGTGGGTGATGAGCTGCCATGCCTTGATGGAGAAGCCAAAGCCGGGAGGCGCCACCTGCTTCCACCGCTGCAGGGTCGCCGGAGAAGGGGGCTCGTAGAAGGTCTGCTGGACCTCCACCGCGTCGAAGCGCCGGAAGTAGGTCTCCCGGCGGACCGACCAGCCGCACGTGCCCAGATGCAGCCGGGCCAGGGCTCCCTCGCCTCCCCACGGGCCGGCGGGCGGCCGGAGGGCGCACGGCCGGCTACGGCGCCTGCCGGTCTCGCTCCAGGCTCGCCGCCTCCTCCTCATGGTAGCGCAGCAGCGCCCGGAAGAGGGCGTCGGCCAGGCGGCGCTGACCCTCGGGGCTGACCAGCACGGGGCGGTCCCGGGGGCTGGTGAGGAAGCCCAGCTCCACCAGCACCGCCGAAGACGCGGCTCGCTTCAGCACGTAGAAGTCGCCGGGCAGGACCGCGTTCTGGTTGCCAGGGGTTACCTGGCGCAGGGCGTCCAGGAGCGCCGCGGCTACCCGGCGGCTGTCGGCCCGGCCCGGCTGGTAGAAGACCATGGCGCCGCTCATCTCGGGGCTGCGAGAGGCGTTGACGTGCAGACTCAGCTGCAGGTCGGGACCCAGCCGGCGCGAGACTGCCACCCGCATCGCCAGGTCCCGCTGGTAGCGGCTTCCTGGGCGCGGGTTCATGTGGCCCAGCTCCATGTCGTCCACCCGGGTCAGCCCCACCCGGGCGCCCGCCTCCCGCAGCCGCCGCGCCAGCTCCAGGCCCACGGCCAGCACGACGTCCTTCTCCAGGTAGCCGGCCGCGCTGCACCCGCCGTCGATCCCCCCGTGGCCCGGATCCACCACGAAGACCCGACCGACGAGGGGGGTACCGGCGAAATGCGCCAGCGGCGCCTGGGAGGCGGCGGAGACGGCCCCCGCAGGGGCTGCCGGCGGCAGCGACAGCGCCGCGGCGGCCACCACCGCCGCGGCGGCGCGGGCGCGGCTGCGCTGGCCTGAATCCACCGGGTTTTCGGCGTTCCCCTCGCTCCCGGCACCCAGCCGGTGCTCTTGCGGTGCTACCCTTCACGGAGCGCGCCCGCGCTATGCTGGCAGCCCTGACCGCTTCGGGCGCCCGGCTGCGCGGGCCGAGCCCGGCCCGTCCGCAGGCTGAGCCCGGCCGCCAGCGCGCCGGCCACCAGGGTGGTGTAGTAGGTCAGCAGCCGCCAGGCCCCCACGAAGACGCCCACGGCGCCCGGCGGCAGGTGCGGGGCCACCAGCGCGGCCATCGCGGCCTCGAGCCC
>DATCKV010000187.1:0-5107 GCA_036564285.1 Limnochordales bacterium | reverse complement strand
CAGCCACTCGAGCCGACCCGGCCGGTCGGGGCGCACGACGGCCAGCCCCGCGAACTCCCGGTCCCGGTTGCTGACCACCAGCAGGCCCGAGCCGTCGGGCAGCCAGCCGACGGGGACGTGGACGGCCTCGTCGGGGTGGGGGGTGACGTGCACCCAGGAGCCGTCGGATGTGTCCAGCACGTAGACGTCCTGGTCGGTGTTGGCGTGGAAGGCCACCACGCCCAGGCGCCTCCCGTCGGGAGCCCAGCAGATGGGCACCAGGTAGTGGCCCGTGGCCATCGCGACGCGGGGTGCGCCGTCGGGCAGCTCCCGCACGATGACGTCCACCTCGGCGGGCGTGCGCTCGTTGCCGGCGTAGGCGACGCGCCGGCCGTCCGGGGAGAAGGCGCCGGGCGCCATCTCGTAGCGCACGTCCTCCCGCGGCGTCAACAGGCGCGGCCACCCACCCCCGGCGCCCAGCTCCCACAGCTGCCAGAACTCGTTGCCGTCCCGGTCGGCCAGGAAGACGACCCTTTGGCTTCGGGGGTGGGACGCCACCGCGCGCACGGTCCGGTCCTCGAAGAGGGTCAGCTGGTCCGGCCAGCCCCCCTCCACGGGCACCCGCCACAGGTTGAACTGGCCGGAGATGTCGGTGGAGACGTAGACGTAGCGCCCGTCGGGGCTGAAGGCCAGGGTGGGCTGGTGGCGCCGGACCGCGAAGAACCGCTCGAACTCGTAGGGCCTGGAATCCCTTTCACACGACGGCTCCGCATGCGGCGAGCCTGCGTCCACGGCACCCTCCCCCTCATCACCGCGCGAGGGCTCTTCGGCGCGGCGCTCCCGATCCCGTGGGCGGGAGGCCTCACAGCTCCAGGGGCGTCCACTCCAGCAGGGTGAAGCGCCGGGCGCCGCCGCTCACCACGGGATCGTCCAGCACCAGGCGGCGGGCCTCCTCGGCCGACTCGACCCGGTAGATGACCATGCCCCCGCTGCCGTCCCCGAAGGGGCCCGCCATGACCACCTTGCCCTCCCGGCGCAGGCGGGCGACGTACTCCAGGTGGGCGGGGCGCAGGCGCTGGTTGGCCTCCCGGTCCACGATCCAGAGCAGCGCGACGACGTGCACCATGCCACGGGCCTCCTCCCGGGGCGCGGCTAGGGGGCCGCGCTGAGCACCAGTTCGTCGTCCAGGGCCGACTCCCCGCAGGCCCGGCGGAAGGCCTCCATCAGGTCGCCCACGCTCATCCGGCGGCGGGCCTCGCCGGAGAGGTCCAGCACGATGCGGCCCTCGTGCATGAGCAGGGTGCGGTCGCCCTCGGCCAGGGCGTGGCGCAGGTTGTGGGTCACCATCAGGGTGGTGAGCCGGCCCTGCCGCACCACCTGCCGGGTGAGGGCCAGCACCGTCTCCGCGGCCCTGGGATCCAGGGCGGCGGTGTGCTCGTCCAGCAGCAGCAGCTTGGGCGCCCGCAGGGTCGCCATGAGCACGGCCAGGGCCTGGCGCTGCCCGCCCGAGAGGTGGGCCACGGGCGTGTCGAGCCGGCGCTCCAGCCCCATGCCCAGCTGCGCCAGCGCCTCGACGATGGCCTGGCGCCGCCGCCGGTCCAGGGCGCGGCGCAGCCCCCGCCGCAGACCCCGGGTCATGGCCATCACCAGGTTCTCCTCCACCGTCAGCGAGCCCGCGGTGCCGGCCCGGGGGTCCTGAAAGACCCTCCCGATGAAGGCCGCCCGCCGGTGCTCGGGCCAGGCGGTGACGTCCTGGCCGCCTACCAGCACCTGGCCCCGGTCCGGCACGACGGTGCCGGCCACCACGTTGAGCAGGGTCGACTTGCCGGCGCCGTTGCTGCCCACCACCGTGGCGAACTCGCCCTCCCCCAGGTTGAGGGAGACCCCCGCCAGCGCGGGGCGGGCGTCGGCGACGCCGCCGTCGCGGAAGCTCTTGTAGACGCCGACCAGGCGCAGCATGGGACCTCCTCGACGTCCCTTCACGGCAGGGGCGGGCGCCGGTCGCCCAGCCGCAGCCCCTGGGAGAGCGGGCGGCGCAGGAGCCGCCTGGCCGCTGCCTCGCCCCAGGGCGCGCTCCGGCGGCGCGCCCGCTCCCGGGCCAACCCGGGGCCTGCCAGCGCGGCGGTCACCACGAGGGCGGTGGCCAGCTTCAGGTCGCCGGGGTCGAGCCCCAGCTGCAGCGCGACGGCGATGGCCGCCCGGTAGGCCAGGCTCCCCACCATCGCGGCGGCCAGCCGTGCGGCCAGGCGCCGGGGCCGCACCAGCACCTCGCCCAGGATGACCGACGCCAGCCCGGCCACGATGGTGCCGATGCCCATGTTGACGTCGGCGAAGCCCTGGTACTGGGCCGCCAGCGCGCCCGACAGCGCCACCAGGGCGTTGGCGGCGGCCAGCCCCAGGGTGCGGGCCCGGCCCACCTCCACCCCGGAGCTGACGGCCATGGTCTCGTTGTCTCCCGTGGCTCGGAGGGCCAGCCCCATCTCGGTGCGCAGCCACCAGTAGAGCGCGGCCAGGGCCAGCACGGCGGTGGCCGAGAAGAGGGCCACGGCCGCCCAGCCCGGCTGCACGCCCAGCCCCTCCACGGCCTCCACCAGGGTGGGCATGCGCAGCAGGGGCACGTTGGGCCGCCCCATGACCCGCAGGTTGACGGAGAACAGCGCGGTCATGGTGAGGATGCCCGCCAGCAGCGACGGGATGCGCAGCCGGGCGTGGAGCCACCCCGTCACCCCGCCGGCCGCCGCCCCGGCCGCCGTAGCCGCCAGGGTGGCGGGCAGAGGCGGGGCTCCCCCGGCGATGAGGGTGGCCGCCACCGCTCCTCCCAGGGGGAAGCTGCCGTCCACCGTCAGGTCCGGGACGTCCAGCACCCGGAAGGAGAGGAAGACCCCCAGCACCATGACGCCGTAGAGCAGGCCCTGCTCGAGCACCAGCCGCAGCATGCCTGCATCGATGGGCCCGATCAGCGGATCACCTCCGCCGCGGCCGCCACCAGCTCGGGCGGCACGGAGACGCCCATGCGCTCGGCCGCCTTGAGGTTGATGATGAGCCGCGCCTGCTCCTGGAACTGGATGGGCATCTCGGCCGGCGACGCGCCCTCCAGCACCCGGGCGGCCATCTGGCCGGTCTGGCGGCCCAGCTGGTAGTAGTCGATGGCCACACTGGCCAGGCCGCCCCGACGCACGCTGTCACCCTCGCCCACGACGAGAGGCCTGCGGCTCTCCTCGGCCACCTTGATGACGGATTCCAGGGCGCTGACCACGGTGTTGTCGGTGAAGACGTAGAAGGCGTCCACCCGGCGCGCGATGGACTGGGCCGCGGTCAGCACCTCCGTGCTGGAGGAGGCGCTGGCCTCCACCAGCTCCAGGCCCAGCTCCGCCGCGGCCTGCCGGGCGATGGCGGCCTGCACCTGGGAGTTGACCTCGCCGGGGTTGTACACCACGCCCACCCGCCGCGCCTGGGGGGCCAGCTGCTTCAGCAGCCGGAGCTGGGCCGCCACGGGCGTCATGTCGGAGGTGCCCGTGACGTTGGTGCCCGGGCGCTCCAGGCTCTTGACCAGCCGGGCCGCCACCGGGTCCGTGACCGCGGTGATGAGGATGGGGATGGTGTTGGTGGCCTGCGCGGCCGCCTGAGCGGCCGGGGTGGCGATGGCCAGGATCAGGTCCACCCGGTCGGAGACGAAGCGCTGGGCGATGGCCTGGGCGATGGTCAGGTCGCCCTGGGCGCTTCTGACGTCGTAGCGCACGTTGCGGCCGTCGACGTAGCCCAGCTCGGCCAGGGCGTCCATGAAGCCCTGGCGCGCCGCGTCCAGCGACGGGTGCTCCACGATCTGGACCACCCCGATCCGGTAGGTCCGGCCGGGCGCGGGCGCCGAGAGGGCCGCCGTGGCGGCCAGGGCCAGGGAAACCAGCACCATCAGCGAGACGGCTCGCAGCCGACGCGACACGGATGCCTACCCCCTCGTGGCACGGCGAATGGGCGCAAGTGAAGCTTTTGAGGCGCATAGATTGACGATCCCCGGCGCAAATCCTGCTGGAGGGGGGCGACTCCCCCCGCAGGGTGCGTCGGGGCGGTGGGCCGTGAAGCGGGGATCGGAGCAGGGCCGGCACCAGGAGGCGGAAGGGCGCGGCGGCGGCCGGCCCGCGGCCGTAGCCTGCCGCATGGTGCTGGCCGTGGCGCTGGCCCGGCGGGAGCTGGGGCGGTGGACGGCCCGGGCCGGGTGCATCCCCCATCCGGAGGCGCGCCGGCAGGCCCTGGGCAGCCTGGCCCACAAGGCCTTCCACAGCCTGGGGGCGGCCGTCTTCGGGGCGGCGGTGCCCGGGCGGCGCCTGGCGCCCATGGTGGCCTTCTGCGTCGCCTACCAGACCCTCAGCGACTACCTGGACAACTGGTGCGACCGCAGCCTGCCCCTGACGGCATCCCGGCGCCGCCGGCTGCACCAGGCCATGGTGGCGGCCCTGGAGCCGCTGCCCGGGCCTCTGCGGCTGGCGCAGCCGCCGGCGGACGACGGGGGTTACCTGGACGAGCTGGTGGCGGCGTGCCGCCGGGCCCTGGCGGCCGTCGGGCCCGACCCTGCCGTGCTGCGCCCGGCCCGGGAGCTGGCGCGGGCCTACGCCTGCATGCAGGCCCGCAAGCACGCCGAGCCGGGGAGGCGTCGCCATCTCACCGGCCGCTGGGCGGCCCGGCTGGCGGCGGGACGGGCCGGCCTGCCGCCAGCCCCCGGGCTCGCCTGGTGGGAGGTGGCCGCCGCGGCCGGCTCGACCCTGGGAGTCTTCGCCCTGGTGGCGGCGGGGGCGAGGCCGCTCTCCCCCCGGGCCCGGGAGGCGACCCTGGGCGCCTACTTCCCCTGGATCGCCGCCTGGCACATCATGCTCGACTACGCCATCGACCGGGCCGAGGACCGGCAGGCGGGCGAGCTCAACTTCGCCGCCTGCTACCCCCGCCCCGCCGCCATGCTGAACCGGCTCCACTTCCTCTTCCGCCGAGCCCGGGGCGCCGCGTCGGCCCTGTGGGAGCCGGCCTTCCACCGGCTGGTGGTGGCGGGGATGGGGGCCCTGTACCTGTGCGACCCCAAGGCGCGGCCGCTGGCGCCCCTGTGGGAGCGCCTCACGGCCGACGACCCCTGGGTGGGCCG
>DATCKV010000186.1:0-12869 GCA_036564285.1 Limnochordales bacterium | reverse complement strand
GGAGAAGAAGCACCGCATCGAGGACGCCGTCAACGCGACCCGGGCGGCCGTCGAGGAGGGCATCGTGCCCGGCGGCGGCGTCACCTACATCAACGTGCTGCCGGCCCTGGAGAAGGTGGACGCCAGCGGCGACGAGCTGGTAGGCGTCAACATCGTCAAGCGGGCGCTGCTGGAGCCGGCGCGGCAGATCGCGGTCAACGCGGGGCTCGAGGGCTCGGTCATCGTGGAGCGCATCCGCAACGAGAAGCCCGGGTGGGGCCTCAACGCCCTGACGGGTGAGTTCGTGGACATGGTGAAGGCCGGCATCGTGGACCCCGCCAAGGTGACCCGCACGGCGCTGGAGAACGCGGCCAGCATCGCCGGCATGGTGCTCACCACCGAGGCGCTGGTCTCGGAGATCCCGGAGAAGGAGAAGAAGGCGCCCTATCCGTCGGGCGGCGACATGGACTACTGATGCCGCCGAGGCGGCGCGAGCGGGGCCGGCCCGAGAGGGCCGGCCCCCCTTTTTGTGGAAGACGGTGGGGCCCGCCGGCGCGGATGCCGGCGGCGCCGGAGAGGTGAGGGGCCATCGTCTGGAGCGGCACGTGGGTGACGGTCAGAGGCGGTCGGCTGCTCGCGTGGCGGTGGGGGCGGGGCGCCGACGTGGTCATCCTGCCGGGCGTCATGGAGGCCCTGGTAAAGCCGCTGGCCCTGGGATGGCTGATGCAGCGCCTCTGGAAGGGTGCCGCCCGCCGCTACCGGCTCACCCTGCTCGGCTGCCGGGAGGCCGTGCCGCCTGGCTTCACCACCGAGCAGATGGCGGAGGACGCGGCCGACGCCCTGGCGGCGCTGGGCATCGCGCCCCGCCTGACGGTGGCCATGGACGCAGGAGGCCTGGTGGCGCAGTGGCTGGCGGCCCGGCGCCCGAGGCAGACAGGCGCCCTGGTGCTGCTCTCCGCCCCCCTGGAGGGGAGGGCTCCCGACGCGATGGCGCAGTTCTTGGAGCACCTGTGCCGGCTGCTGCGGGGGGCCCAGTGGCCGGAGGCCTTCGACCACGCCGCGGCCGTCTACCTCGAACCGGCCCTGCGGGAGCAGCTGCGGCCGGTGCTGGCCCTGCTGCGCCGCTGGGGGCGCCCGCCGCAGCTCCAGCGGGCCGTGCGCCTGCTGACCGCTTATCTCACTCACGACGCCCGCGAGGCGGGGCCGGTGGAGGTGCCGGTGCTGTCGGTGGCCGGCGGCATGGATCCCCTGGTGGGCCTTCAGCCGCCCGGGAGGGGGCCGACCGCCGACGGCGGGAGGGCGCCGTGGGTGCGCCCCACCCGCCAGATCTGGCTGGCGGGCGAGCACGGGGCCTACCTGCGCTTCTGGAAGATGGTCATGGCCGAGCTGCAGCGGTTCGAGCAGGAGCTGGCCGCGCCGGCGCGAGCGGTGCCCACGTGATCCCCTGCGTCCTGGCCATCGACGGGGGCGCGACCGCGACCCGGGCCGTGGTGGCCGCTGCCGACGGCAGCGTGATGGGTCGGGGCGAGGGCGGCCCGTGCCTGCACCTGCTGCGGCCCGACTCCCGGGAGCAGGTGGCGCGGCACCTGCTGCAGGCGGTAGAGCAAGCCGCGGCTCGGGCCGCGCGGGCCGGCGGCGGGGAGCCGGTAGCGGTGGCCGCGGCATGGGCAGGGCTGACGGGCCTCGACGCAGCCGCCGGCCTGCTGCCGTGGCTGCGGGAGGTGCTGGCGCGGGCGCCCGCCCTGCGGCTCGAGGGGCCGTTACGCCTGAGCTCCGACCTCGACACCGCGGTAGAGGGGGCCCTGGGCCCGGCGGCGCCCGGGGTGCTGGTCTACGCCGGCACCGGCAGCGTCGCCGTGGGCCGAGACGGGGCCGGCCGGGTGGAGCGGGCCGGGGGGCACGGGTACCTCATCGACGACCGGGGCGGCGGCTTCGACCTGGGCCGCATGGCGCTGCAGGCGGTGGTGCGGGCCTGGGACGGGCGCGGGCCCCGGACCCGCCTGGAACAGGCGGTGCGCGCCGTGCTGGGGGTCACGAACTGGGAAGAGCTGCGGCGGGCCGTCTACGGTGCGTCCAACCCGCGGGCCCTGGTGGCCTCGCTGGCGCCGCTGGTGCCGGAGGCCGCGAGCCAGGGAGACCCGGTGGCCGGCGCCCTGGTCAAGGAGGCAGCGGACGAGCTGGCGCGCCTGGCGGAGGCCGTGGTGCGCCGCCTGCACGGCGCCGGCGCGAGCGGCGTGGCCGTGCGCTTCGCCGGCGGCGTCTTCCGCAGCACCGTCATGCAGCGGGCCTTCACCGAGGCCGTGCAGGCCAGGCTTCCCGGTGCCGCGGCCTGCCGGGGGCTCCTGCCGCCGCTGGGGGGCGCCGTGCTGCTGGCGCTGCGCTCGGCGGGCCTCCTGCCCGAGCCGGCCGCGTGCCCCACCGTGGTCGGCAACCTCCAGCGCGCCCTGGGCGCCGCCTAGGACGGGGGCTCCTCCTGCGCGCTGCCCGGGGCGGGGCGCCGGCGCCGGCCGGCTCCCCGGCCTGTCGAGGCCTGCTGCTGCGCGCTCTCGAGCAGCGCCAGCACGTCGTCGAGGGCCTCGGCGGGGATCACCACGCCCCGCTTGCTGGGGTAGAACTCGTCTCCGTCCTGGCGCCGCCACTCGATGCGGATGTCCACGTACACCCGCCCCCGGCGTTCGACCCGCCGGACGGCGATGCGCTCCGTGGCGTTCTTCTCCACGGTGCCGATGACCGTCTCCCGATCCCAGAAGCCGTCGTGCTCCACGCGGTCTCAGGCCCGCTTCCGATGGATGGGTTCGGCCGGCGGGCCGGCACGCGGCATTTGCCGGCGTCCGGAGCGCCGCCCGCTCGACCTCTTCAAGTATGTACAGCCGGCGGGGGTCCGTGGAGCCCCCTTCGCAGCACCATGGCCGGACGGTGCCAGACCAACCGCTCCCCCTGGCGCGCCAGGGTGGCCTCGAAGGCGGCCAGCCAGGGCAGCTCCTCGACCATCTGCGACAGGCGCAGGAGCGCCTCTTCGGCATCCTTCCAGCCCGGGGCGGCCGCGGCCACCAGGTCGGCGGCGTCGCGGTCGGTCAGGGGCGTGATGCGCACCCAGACCTCCTCGCCCCGCTGCAGCTCCACCAGCGGCCCGAACGTCGGGTGCTGCCGCACCCGCACCGACAGCGACGCCCCCGGGGCCTCGCACTCCCCGGCGCCGCCCTGCGTCAGACCGAAGGCCGCCATCAGCGCCCCCGCCTGCTCCGGGCCCAGCCGCCGCTCCTCCTGCCCCGAGCCGGCCAGCCACCCCTCCGCCAGGCGGCGGGCGCCGGCGGCGTTGACGTCGTCGAAGAAGACCGGCCGCCCGGGCGGGCGGCGCCGGTACTCGGCGTACTCCACCGCGCGCGCCAGCGCGATGGCGGCCGACTCCGGGAAGCGGTAGGCCGGGAAGGGCCGCTCGTGGCCCGCCACCCGCACGGCCCCCGGCTCCCCCATCCGGCACAGCAGCACCGGCTTGGCCACGCCCGACCGGCGCTCGGCCCGCACGGCAGCCCTGCGGATGGCCCGGCTGACGGCGTCGGGGTCGCAGCCCGCCACGCAGGCGAAGATGGCGATGACCGCATCGACGGCGTCGTCGGACAGCGCCCCCAGCACGGCGGCCTCGTAGGCGTCGGCCCCTGCCAGGGGGCCCAGATCCACCACCCCGGGCCCCGCCACCTCCAGGCCCCGGGCCTCGCAGGCGTCCGCGCAGATGGTGGCGACGCCGCCGGAGTTGCTGACGATGGCCACCCCGTTGCCCCGGGGCAGCGGCTGGTGCGCGAGGAGCACCGCGACGTCGAACATCTCCTCCAGCGTGTCGGCTCGGATGACGCCCGCCTGGCGGAACAGGGCGTCCACCTCGGTGTCTCCCTGGGCCGTGGCGCCGATGTGGGCGGCCGCGGCCCGGCTGCCGGCCCGGCTCCGGGCGCTCTTGACGCAGAGCACGGGCTTGCGGGCCGTCACGCGTCGGGCCAGGCGGGCGAAGCGCCGGGGGTTGCCGAAGGTCTCCAGGTAGAGCATGACCAGATCCGTGTCGGGGTCCTCGTCCCAGTAGGCCAGCAGGTCGTTGCCCGACACGTCGGCCCGGTTGCCGGCCGAGACGAAGGTGGAGAAGCCCAGCCCCCGCTCGGCCGCGTACGACAGGATGGCCAGTCCCAGGGCGCCGGAGTGGGAGAAGAAGCCGATGCGTCCCCGGGGCGCCAGCTGGGGCGCCAGGCTGGCGTTGAGGCGCACCTGGGGGTCCGTGTTCATCAGGCCCATGCAGTTGGGGCCCAGCATCCGGGCTCCCCACGACCGCACGCCCTCCAGCAGCTGCTGCTGCAGCGCCGCGCCCTCGGGCCCGCTCTCGGCGAAGCCCGCGGTCAGCACCACCAGCGCCCGGGTGCCCCGCCGCACGCACGCCCGCGCCACCTCCAGCACCGACGGGGCCGGCACCGCGATGACCGCCAGGTCCACCGGCTCGGGCAGCGCCTCCACCGAAGGGTAGGCCCGCACACCGTGCACCGAGGCCGCCTGCCGGTTGACGGGGTAGATGGTGCCGGTGAAGCCCGCAGCCAGCGCGTATCGGAAGACCATGCCGCCCACGCTGTCGGGGTCCCGGGAGGCCCCCACCACCGCCACGCTGCGGGGCCGCAGCAGGGGCACCAGGGAGTTGGCGGTGGCGATGCGCTCCCGCAGCTCGGCCCGCTCCCAGGCGGCCGCGCTCCCCCCCACCGGGAACTCGACGTGCAGGGTGCCCCCCTCCAGAGCCTGGCGCACCTGGAAACCCGACTCCCGGAAGACCTCCAGCATGAGGCGATTCTCGGCCAGCACGTCGGCCTCGAATCCCACCAGGCCCTGGCCCGCGGCGATGCCCGCCAGCCGCTCCAGGAGCAGGGTGCCGATGCCCCGGCCCTGGAAGGCGTCGTCCACCAGGAAGGCCACCTCGGCCGTGCTGCGGCCGGGCAGGGCCACGTAGTTGCCCACGCCCACCACCCGGGCGTCGGCCCCCTCGCCCCAGACGGCCAGCAGGCAGGCCCGGTCTCGTCCGGCCGGCTGGCAGAGCTCCCTGGCCACGGCGGGGCTTACCTGCGCGATGCCGCCGAAGAAGCGCATGCGCAGGCTGCCCGGCGAGGCCCGCTGCAGGAGCGCGTGCACCGCGGGCGCGTCGTCGGGGGCAGCAGTGCGCAGCAGCACCCACGAGCCGTCTTTGAGCAGGGCATGCTCCCTGAACGTGGCCGGCTCCGTGATGACCTGCCACACGCCGCCCCTCACCTGCCGCCTCCGGCCGCCGCGCCAGGTCCGGCCTCACGGGCCGTACGCCAGGCGCCGGATCTCCGAGAGCGGCACCAGCCCCTCCACCTTGCGGCCGTTGACGAAGAAGGTGGGGGTGGCCCGCACGCCCCGGTCCCGCCCCTCCTGGCGGCTCTCGTCGATCAGGCGCCGCATCCGCCGGTCCTCCAGGCACCGCTGGAAGGCCGCCGCGTCCAGCCCCGTCTCCCTGGCCAGGCGCTCCAGGCGCGAGAAGGTGAAGCTGCCCACGTTCTCGCCCAGGGCCGAGGCGAACAGGCGGTCGTGATACTCCCAGAACCGGCCCTGGACCGCCGCGCAGGCGGCCGCCTCCGCGGCCCACTGCGACTCCTGCCCCAGGAAGGCGAAGTTGTGGAAGGTGAGGCGGATGCGGCCCTGGGCCACGTCCTCTTGCCGCAGCGGGGCGATGACCTGCTCGGCAGCCATGGCGCAGTACGGACACTGGAAGTCAGAGTAGATCTCGACATGGGCCGGCGCGGAGGGGTCGCCGATGGTGAGCAGCGACTCCAGATCGGCCAGGGTGGCCACCACGGCCCCTTCGCCGGCTGCCGCCCCCTCCTGGGGCGGCAGCCCCGCGGGGGTGGCGGTGCCCGAGGCGGGCACGTAGTTGAGCAGCGCCAGCGCCAGCCCTCCGGCCACGCCGGCCGCCAGGGGCAGGCGCGGCAGCGGCCCTGCCAGGGCGAGGGTGTACAGCACCGCCAGCGCCACCATGATCACCGCCGAAGCGGTGCACCAGGGGCACAGGGTGCGCAGCACGCCCACCTGCACCCCCACCAGGTAGAGGGAGAAGACGGCCCCGGCCCACGCCACGGCCGATGCAGCCACCATCGTCCACGGGGCGCGCGTCCGGGGCTCCGGCCGCCGGTCCCGGCGCCGCTGCCGGGGGGCAGGCCCCGACCGGGCAACGGCCCGGGTACTCCACAGCCCCAGGATGAGCAGGGCCAGGTAGGCCCCCGCCCCGAGGACGGCCACCGGCACCCCCGCCAGGCGGGCGTACGGGCTCTCCCACGCCGCCGCGCAACCGCTGCCGGGGCCGCACAGGAGCGCCCCCGCCTCCGACGGCCCGCCCCGCAGCTCGATCCAGCTCAGGTAGGCGGCCACTGCCAGCCCCAGCGCGGCGAGGAGGGTGGCGGCCCCCGCCAGCCGCCGGCGGCGCCGCAGGTCCAGCGCTTCTGCCATGCCCACCATGCACCCGTTTCCCTTCGGGGTCCGACTGTCGCGGGCGTACTCTTCGGCAGGGGGCCGCCCGCGCCTGCCAAAGCTAGCCCGGCGGGCCCACGGCAGCCGGCGGTCCCCTGGACCTCGCGTAAAATCGGCGCGGGCGTGGCAGGGATGAGGCAGGGAGGGGTGCGCGCATGCGCCCGATCCGCACGTTCTCGGTGGCCCCTTCGCTTCCCGGGCCCATCGACCGCCTTCCCGAGCTGGCCTACAACCTCCTCTGGTCGTGGGACGCCCAGACCCGCTCCCTCTTCATCCGCCTGGACCGGAGGCTGTGGGAGGCCTCGCGGCACAACCCGGTGCGGATGCTGGCCCTCATCGGCCGGCGCCGCTTGGAGGAGGCGGCCGGCGACGAGGGCTTCCTGGCTCAGTACCGCCAGGTCTGCCAGTCTTTCGACGCCTACCTGGCCGAGCGCAGCGCCTGGTGGGACCAGCGCTACGGCCGACGCCCGGACGACCAGCCCCTGGTGGCCTACTTCTCCGCTGAGTTCGGCCTGACGGAGTGCATGCCCATGTACTCAGGCGGCCTGGGCAACCTGGCCGGGGACCTGCTGAAGTCGGCCAGCGACCTGGGGGTGCCGGTGGTGGGCGTCAGCCTCATGTACCACCAGGGCTACTTCCGCCAGTCCCTCAACCCCGACGGCTGGCAGCAGGAGCGCTACCCCGACTACGACATCTACACCATGCCCCTGCAGCTGGTGCGCCGGCCCGACGGCCAGCCCCTGGCCGTGGAGGTGACCCTGCCCGGCCGGCAGCTGGCCGCCTGGATCTGGCGGGCGCGGGTGGGGCGGCTGGATCTGTACCTGCTGGACGCCAACGTCGCCGCCAACGCCCCCGAGGACCGGGTGCTGACGGATCGGCTCTACGGCGGCGACCTGGACATGCGCATGCGCCAGGAGATCCTGCTGGGGATCGGCGGGGTGCGGGCCCTGGCCGCCATGGGCCTGAGGCCCCGGGTCTACCACATGAACGAGGGTCACTCCGCCTTCCTGGCCCTGGAGCGCATCCGCCGCCTCATGGACGAACAGGACCTGACCTTCCCCGAGGCCCGGGAGGCGGCGGCCGCCGGCCACGTCTTCACGACCCACACCCCGGTGCCGGCGGGCCACGACTACTTCCCGCCCGAGATGATGGAGCGCTACTTCGGCGACTTCTACCGTTCCATGCACCTCAGCGCCCGGGAGTTCCTCGGCCTGGGCCGGCAGAACCCCTCGGCGGACCACGAGGCCTTCTGCATGACGGTGCTGGCCCTCAAGACCGCGGCCTTCGCCAACGGGGTGAGCCGCCTGCACGGCGCGGTGGCGCGGCGCATGTGGCAGGGCATCTGGCCCGAGGTGCCCGAGCGGGAGCTGCCCATCGGCTCCGTCACCAACGGCGTGCACCTGCTGTCGTGGGTCTCCCAGGACATGGCCGAGCTGTACGACCGCTACCTGGGGCCCCGCTGGCGCACCAACCCCGACGATGCGGGTCTCTGGGAGGCGGTGGCCTCCATCCCCGCGGAGGAGCTGTGGCGCACCCACGAGCGGCGGCGGGAGCGCCTGGTGGCCTTCGTGCGGCGGCGGCTGCGGGCTCAGGCGGCGGCCAGGGGGGCCTCGCCGGCGGAGATCGCCGAGACCGAGCAGGCCCTGGATCCCGGGGTGCTCACCATCGGCTTCGCCCGCCGCTTCGCCACCTACAAGCGCGCCACGCTGCTGCTGCAGGATCCGGAGCGGCTGGTGCGGCTGCTGACCCAGCCCGGACGGCCGGTCCAGATCATCGTCGCGGGCAAGGCTCACCCCCGCGACGACGCCGGCAAGGACATGATCCGCCAGATCGTGCACTTCGCCCGCCGTCCGGAGATCCGCCGCCGGATGGTCTTCGTGGAGGACTACGACATCGAGCTGGCCCGCTACCTGGTGCAGGGCTGCGACGTCTGGCTCAACACGCCCCGACGCCCCGAAGAGGCCAGCGGCACCAGCGGCATGAAGGCCGCCGTCAACGGGGCCCTCAACGTCAGCATCCTGGACGGCTGGTGGAACGAGGCCTGGTCACCCGACGTGGGCTGGGCCGTGGGGCCGGGCGGGGAGTGCCCCGAGAGCGCCTATCCCGACAACGTGCGGGCCGATCCCGGCATGGTGGACCGTCTGGACGCCCGGGCGCTCCTGGACGTCCTGGAGCACGAGGTGGTGCCTCTCTTCTACGACCGCGGCCCGGACGGGCTGCCCCGGGGCTGGGTGGCCCGGATGCGCCGCTCCATCGCCGCCATCGCCCCCCACTTCAACACCCACCGCATGGTGAAGGAGTACGCCGAGCGCTACTACGTCCCCGCCGCCCGCCGGGCCGTCGCCCTGGCCGCGGACGGGATGCGCCGGGCCCGGGAGCTGGCCCGGTGGAAGCAGGTGGTGGCCCAGAGCTGGCCGGGGGTGCGCATCGACGACGTGCAGAGCACGGCCGCCGACCCGGTTCCCACGGATCGGGGCTTCGCGGTGCGGGCGGTGGCCTTCCTCAACGGGCTGCACCCCGACGACGTCGTCGCGGAGCTGTACCTGGGCCGGGTCGACCCCCGGGGCGAGCTGACCGGCTGCCGGGTGCTGCGCATGGCGCCGGCGGGCACGGCGCCGGGAGGCCGCTTCGTCTTCGAGGTGGCCGAGGTGCGGGTGGAGGGCAGCGGGCTGCACGGCTTCCAGGTGCGGCTGCGGCCCGCTCACCCCGATCTGGCCGCGCCGCTGGAGACGGGGCTGGTGCGCTGGGCGGGGGCCTGAGGGCGGCCGTCACCGGGGCGTGCGCCCCCGCCGGATGGCCTCGTCCAACAGCTCGGCGATGTGGCGCACCTGCAGGCCCTGCCGATGGAGCCCGCTGCGCCGCGCGCCCACCAGCATCTGCAGGTGGCAGGGCGTGTTGGCCACCGCCAGGATGGTGGCGCCCGTGGCGCGCACGTGGGCCATCTTGCGGTCCAGCACCTGCTGGCTCATCTCAGGCTGGGTGAGGTTGTAGATGCCGCCGGCGCCGCAGCAGCGGTCGGCCTCGGGGAGCTCCACGTAGCGCAGCCCGGGGATGCGCCGCAGCAGCTGCCGGGGCGGGTCGACGATGCGCTGCACGTGCCGCAGGTGGCAGGAGTCCTGGTACGTGACCACGCCCTCCAGCGGCCCCAGGGGCGGCAGCGGGACATCGGCCAGCAGCTCCGTGAAGTCCCGCACCCGGTTGGAGAAGCGGCGGGCCCGCTCCAGCCAGCCCATCTCCTGCTCCGCCCCGGGGCGCCGGGCGCCGGCCGCGTGGGCCAGCAGCGCGGGGTACTCCTTCAGCTGCGCCCCGCAGCCCCCGGCGATGCTGACGACCCAGTCGGCCTGGACTCGTTCGAAGGCTTCGATGTTGCGCCGCGCTTGCCAGGCCGCCCGCTCCAGCTGCCCCGCGTGGGCGTGAACGGCGCCGCAACACCCCTGGCCCGGCGGCACCACCACCTCGAAGCCAGCCGCCTCCAGCACCCGGATGGCGGCCCGGTTGACCTCGGCCAGGGCCACCTCCTGCACGCACCCCAGGAAGAAGGCCACCCGGCCCCGGGAGCCGGCTGCGCCGTCGGAGGCCGGGCTGCCCACCCCCTGGCTCGCTACCCGGCCCCCCCGCCGCCAGGGGGGCGGCACCGGGGGCAGCACCGCCTCCAGGCGGCCCAGGGCGGGCGCGAGGCGAGCCAGCAGCCCGGTGGCCCGCACCACCCGCTGCAGCCCCGAAACCTGATACAGCCACAGGAGCCACCGGGCCGCGCCGAGCATCCGGGGCGAGCCCAGCAGCCACCCCACCCCGACCCGGCGGGCCACGCGCTCGACCCACCGCCGCCGGCCGGGCGCCTCCGCCTCGATGGCCGCCCGGGCCTGCTCCAGGATGGCGCCGTACGGCACGCCGGCCGGGCAGGCCGTCTCGCAGGCCCGGCAGCCGATGCACGCGTCCAGGTGGGGCGCGACGTCGGCCACCGCCAGTGCTCCCTCGAAGGCTGCCCGCACCAGGGCGATGCGGCCCCGGGGGCTCTCGGGCTCCAGCAGCGTCTGCCCGTACGTGGGGCACGCCGGCAGGCAGAAGCCGCAGCGGATGCAGCGGTACGTCAGGTCCCCGGCCGCCTCCAGCAGGGCCCGGCCCGTCCCGGCCCGAACGGGCGCCTTGCCGTCTGAGGCCCTCACCCGGCGTGCACCACCCGCCGCCGGCGCGGCCGCTCGGCGAAGATCTTGCCGGGGTTGAGGATGCCGCCGGGGTCCAGGGCCTGCTTGATGGCCCGCATGACCTCCAGCGCCCCCGGCCCCACCCGCCAGGGCAGGAACTCCCGCTTCGCCAGCCCCACCCCGTGCTCGCCGGTGATGGTGCCGCCCAGCCGCACGGCCGCGTCGAAGATCTCCTCGAAGGCCGCCTCGACCCGGGCCATCTCGTCGGGGTCGCGCTCGTCGGTGAGGCAGGTGGGGTGCAGGTTGCCGTCGCCGGCGTGGCCAAAGGTGCAGATCCGCACCCGATGCCGCTCGGCCGCCGCCTGAATGGCCCGCACCATCTCCGCCAGGCGGGAGCGGGGTACGGTGGCGTCCTCCAGGATGGTGGTGGGCCGCAGCCGGGCCAGGGCCGACAGCGCGTAGCGCCGGGCTGCCATCAGCTGCTCGCCCTCGGCTTCGCTGCCGGCCACCTCCACCTCCCGGGCCCCCTCCCGGCGGCAGATAGCCGCCATCCGCTCCACGTCGCGGTCCACCGCCTCCCGGGGGCCGTCCTGGGCCATCAGCAGCACGGCCTGGGCGCCCGAAGGCAGCCCTACGTGGGCATAGGCCTCCACCGCCTCCACCGTCCCCCGGTCCAGGAACTCCAGGGTGGCCGGGATGATGCGGGCGGCGATGATGGCCGACACCGCCCGGGCGGCCGCCTCCAGGTCGCCGAAGACCGCCAGCGCCACCCGCCGGTGCTCCGGCAGGGGCAAGAGGCGCAGCGTGGCCCGGGTGATGATGCCCAGGGTGCCCTCGGAGCCTACGAAGAGGTGGGTCAGGTCGTAGCCGGCCACGTCTTTGACGTTCTTGCCGCCCGTCTCCACCACCTCGCCGCTGGCCAGCACCACCTGCAGGCCCATGGCGTAGTCGCCCGTCACGCCGTACTTGAGCCCCCGCAGCCCCCCGGCGTTCTCGGCCAGGTTGCCGCCGATGGTGGAGACGGCCTGGCTGCCCGGATCGGGCGGGTAGAAGAGCCCCCTGGCCTCCACCGCCCGGTGCAGCTGGGCGGTGACGACCCCCGGCTCCACGGTGGCCGTCAGGTTGGCCTCGTCGATCTCCAGGACGCGGTTCATGCGGGTGAGGGCCAGGACGATGCCGCCCGCGGCGGGCACGGTGCCCCCGCTGAGGTTGGTGCCGCTGCCCCGGGGCACCACCGGCACCCGGCGGCGGGCGGCCAGGGCCACCACCTGCTGGACGTGCTCCGGGCACGTGGGGAAGACCACCACGTCGGGACGGCCCCGATGGCCGGGCGTGGCGTCGTAGCCGTAAGCCGCCCGCTGGGCGGGCTCGGTCACCACCCCGGCGGGCCCCACGATGTCCCGCAGGGCCTCCAGCAGGGCATCGTCCACGGCGCCGAAGTCCTGCATCGGCTTCATCTCCGATCCGGGAATCGCCCTAAGAGTACCATCCGGCTCCGAACACACCTGCCGGGCGAGAGGAGGCCGCACACCCGGCGAGAATGCAACGCGGGCGCCCGGAGACGATCTCCACCCAGGGAAAGGATGGCGCTCGGTGCGTCTCGGTCTGGTCGGCCTCCCCATGGCCGGCAAGTCCACCATCATGGCCGCGGCGGCAGCCTGGGCCCGCCTGGGCGCCCGGCCCGACGGCGGGCACCCGGCAGGCCGGGGCGTGGAGGGCGCCGCTCCGGCGGCAGGGGTCGTGGTGGCCCGCATCCCCGACGAGCGGGTCGACTGGCTGGCCGAGCGGTACAGGCCCCGCAAGGTGACCCACGCCACCATGGAGTGGGTGGAGCTGCCCGGCCTGGCCCCCGCCCAGCTGCAGGCGCTGCACCGCCTCGACGCGGTGGCGATGGTGGTGCGGGCCTTCGATCCCGAGCAGCGGAGCGTCCCCCATCCCCAGGGGCGGGTGGATCCGGCCGCCGACTTCGCCCGTCTGTGGGAGGAGTGGCTGCTGCTGGACTGGACCCAGGTGACCAACCGCCTGGAGCGGCTCCGCTCGGCGCCGTCGGTGCCCAGGGCCCAGCGTCGGGACGTGGAGCGAGAGCAAGCCGTGCTGCGCCGCTGCCTGGAGGCCCTGGAGGCGGGCGTGGCCCTGCGGCGGGTGGAGCTGGCCCCCGAGGAGGCGGCCCTGCTGCGCGGCTACTCCCTGGTCACCTTCCGCCCGGTGCTGGTGGCCGTCAACCTGGACGAGAGCCAG
>DATCKV010000185.1:0-5607 GCA_036564285.1 Limnochordales bacterium | reverse complement strand
GTCATCACCGGCCTGGAGCATGACGAGTTCGGCCACCCCAACTACGACCCCGACATGCACCGGCGCATGTCGGAGAAGCGCCGGCGCAAGCTGGAGGCCCTGCGCCGCCAGGTGGAGCAGGAGCCCGACGGTTGGCTGGTGAGGTTCGGGTACGAGGGAGCCCGCATCGGGCTGCTGGGCTGGGGCTCCACCTACGGGGCGGCCCGGGAGGCCGCGGCCATGGCGGAGCAGCTGGGGATCCCGGTGCGGGGAATGTGGGTGAAGCTGCTCTCGCCGCTCCCGGTGCGGGCCGTGGAGGCCTTCCTGCAGGGCCTGGAGACGGTCATCGTGCCGGAGCTCAACGCGGGCGGCCAGTTCGCCAGGTATCTGGAGGCCAGCGGGATCCGGGGCCCCGTGGTGAGCCTCACCAAGTACGAGGGGCTCCCCTTCGCGGCCGAGGAGATCCTGGCCCGCATCGTGGAGGTGGCCAAGGGGTCATGAGCACGGTGCAGACCCGGGCGCTGCCGCGGCTGAAGGACGGCGTCACCATGGCGCCGGCCGACTACAAGGGCATCAAGCCCGTCTGGTGCCCCGGCTGCGGCGACTACGGCATCCTCAACGCCCTCATCCAGGTGCTGGCCCGCAACCAGGTGGATCCGTCCCGGCTGGCCATCGTCTCGGGCATCGGCTGCTCGGGGCGCTTCCCGGCGTTCGTCAAAAGCTACGGCTTCCACGGGGTGCACGGCCGCGTCCTGCCGGTCGCGACGGGGCTGAAGCTAGCGCGGCCGGACCTGACCGTCATCGCGGTGGGCGGCGACGGCGACGGGCTGGCCATCGGCATGGGGCACCTGCCCCACGCCATCCGGCGCAACGTCGACATCACCTATCTGCTCTTCGACAACCACATCTACGGCCTCACCAAGGGGCAGCCGTCGCCCACCACCGAGGTGGGTCACCGGACCCATGCCTCGCCGTTCGGGGTCTCGGAGTACCCCATCAACCCGCTGGCCCTGGCCCTGGTGGCGGGGGCCACGTTCGTGGCCCGGGGTTTCTCCAGCCACACCCGGCACCTGGCGGACATCATCGAGGCGGCGCTGGAGCACCGGGGCTTCAGCTTCGTCCAGGTGATGACGCCGTGCGTCACCTTCTACGACACCTACAAACAGTGGAAGCAGCAGGCGTGGGAGCTGGGGCCGGATCACGACCCGACCGACTTCCAGGCCGCGCTGCGGCTGGCCACCCAGGCCGAGGGGATGCCCATCGGCATCTTCTACCGGGTGGAGCGGCCCACCCTGATGGACCGGCTGGTGGCGGGGGTCAAGGACGCCGCGCGGCTGGAGGAGGGCCGCCGCTACGACCCGGAGGCCGACGCGCGGCAGATCGACGCCATCCTGCAGCGCTACCGCTGAGGGCCGGCCTGCGAGGACAGCACCGTGACAGGGCGGCGGCCGCCTGGAGGCGGCCGCCGCCGCGTCGTCGGGAGGCGGCCTCCCCGGGCCTCAGTGGGTCAGGAGCCGCAGCACGAAGCCCAGGGCCGTCAGCGCGGCGAAAGCTCCCAGGACGTAGGCCAGCGACCGGCCGGACGATGGACGGGAAACGGGCGACTCCCCGGACACCACCGACTCCCCTCCTGCCGTCGTCGCCCTCCATTATACCGGGAGGGGCCCGGAAACCGGCCGCGGGCGGCTCCTTGACACTGCCTGCGGGCCGATGTAGCCTTTAACCAGGTTAAGATATGGGGAAGGGTCGCCAGAGTCCATGTGGCGAGTGACCCTCGAGCCGCAGCGGCACCTCCACCTGGAGATGCTGGCCGAGTTCTTCGTGGAGCTCGTCTTCGACGTCGTCACCACCCGCACCCTCTCCGACGCCGGCTCAGACATCACCGTCTCCCAGCTGGAGTGCCTCAAGTACCTCCAGCGCCACGGGGCCTGCTCGGCCGCGGAGCTGGCCGAGGGGCTGCACATGAGCCCGCCGGCCATCACCAAGCTGGTGGACCGGCTGGTGCGCAAGGGCCTGGTGGTGCGCCGGGACCGGCCCGACGACCGGCGCTCGGTGGAGATCTCCCTGACCGAGGCCGGGCGGCAGGCCGTGGAGGCCATCCGGCGCCGCCGCAGCCAGGTCTTCGAGATGATCCTGGAGCGCATGACCCCCGAGGAGCAGGAGATGCTGGAGCGCTCGCTGCGGGCCTTCCTGGCCGCCGGGCTCAACGACCCGCAGGTGGTGGAGGCCCTCTGCCTGCGCTGCGGCGACGAGAGCACCCCGGAGTGCCCCCTCATCGACGCCTACCGGGCTCTGACGGGCACGCCCCTGCAGTGCCGCTGAGCCGACACCCCTGGCTTCCGATGGAAAGAAGGGCAGGATCCCCCCTCCCCCGCGGCTAATCGGGAACCGCCGGGTCTGTCGCGGGAGAGGGAGAGGCGTGGCGAGGCGGTCCACCGCGAGGCAAGCCGCCACCCTGGGGCTCCGGTGCGGGGTGCCGGCGGCGCTGGCCGGCGGCCTGCAGCGCCTGGCCCGCTTCGGCCGGGAGGCGGCCGAAGCCGGCGACGGGGCGGCGGTGCTGCGGCTGGCGGCGCAGGCCGCGGTGGAGGCGCTGGGCGCGAGGGCCGCGGCCGTGCTGCGGGGGGACGGACCCGCCGGACGGCTGGAGGTCGCCGCCTCGGTGGGCATCGCCCCGGAGGCCCTGAGCGGGTGGCTGCAGGGGCCGGCCGCCGGGCGCGCCCATCGGGCGCTGGCGCGGCGCCGCCCGCTGGAGGCGCCCGTGAGGGCGGGTGCCGCGTCCTTGCCGGGGGCGGGCGAGGCGCTGCCCGCGGGCGTCCGGCGGATCCTGTGGGTGCCCATGGTGGGCCGGGGAGATCGGCCGGCCGGCATCCTGATGGTGGGGTGGCCGGCAGCGGCCGGGCTCCCGACGGGGCTGCGCAGGACCCTGGCCTGGCTGCTGGCGCAAATGGCGGCCTCGGCCTGCGACCGGGTCAGGCTGGCGTCGGAGAGCCGGGATCTGTACCTGTCGGGGATCCGGTCGCTGGTGGCGGCCATCGATGCTCGGGACCCCTCCGCCCGGGGCCACAGCCAGCGGGTCGCGTTCTACAGCCGGCGCATCGCCGAGGTGCTGGGCATGCCGCCGGACCGGGTGGAGCGGGTGGAGCTGGCGGCGCTGCTGCACGACGTGGGCAAGATCGGCATCGCCGACTCGGTGCTGCGCAAGCCCGGCCCCCTGGACCCGGCCGAACGGGCCGTCATGATGGCCCACGTCGAGCTGGGAGCCCGCATCGTGGGCGCCAACCCCGCGCTGGCCGACCTGGTGCCCCTGGTGCGCCATCACCACGAGTGGTACTCGGGGCAGGGCTACCCCGACGGCCTGGCGGGCGAGGCCATCCCTCTCGGAGCGGCCATCATCGGGGTGGCCGACGCCTTCGACACCATGACCACGGGCAGGCCCTACCGCAGGGCCTCCACCCTGGACGAGGCCGTGGCGGAGCTGCGCCGGTGCGCCGGCACCCAGTTTCACCCCGGGGTGGTGGAGGCCCTGGCCCGGGCGCTGGAGCAGGACGAGTCGGCCGGGGCCGCCTACGTCTTCCACCTGAAGGGGTGGCTGCAGGAGTCCGGCGAGGCGGCGGGGCCGGGCGCGCCATCGCCCGCGGGGCAGCGAGAGGCAGCGGCGGCGCAGCCATCTCCCGGCCTGCCGGGGGCGGCGCTGCTGGGGCCGGCGGGCCACGGCCGCTTGGTGGCGGTGCTCTACCGCATGGCCGAGACGGTGCGAGAGGTGACGGACGTACCTTCCCTGCTCCAGCAGGTGCTGCGCTTCATCGAGTCGGAGCTGGGCTACCGCGACGGGGCCGTCTTCCTGGTGGACCGCCGCTCCCAGGATCTCCTGATGGTGGCCGCCTCGGGCGCCTTCGCGGGGCTGGAGGGGCTGCGCCTGGCGCGGGACCAGGGGGTCAACGGGTGGGTGGCCAGCCACGGGGTGCCGGCCCTGGTGCCCGACGTGAGCCGGGAGCCCCGCTACTACCCGGGGCCGCCCACCACCCGCAGCGAGGTGGTGGTGCCCATGGTGGCGGGCTCCGGCGTCATCGGCACGCTGACCGTCGACTCTCCCCGGCTGGACGCCTTCAGCGTCGAGGAGGTGCAGATCCTGGCCGCCGTCGCCCAGCAGGCCGCGGTGGCGGTGGAGGCGGCCCGGCTGCAGGAGCAGCTGCGGCAGGACGCGGTGCGGGATCCGCTGACCCGGCTCTACACCCACCGCTACTTCCACGACCGCCTGGAAGAGGAGCTGGAGCGGGCGGCGCGCTTCGGCCACGGGCTGCAGGTGGCCATCGGCGACGTGGACGGGCTGAAGGAGTTCAACCAGCGCTTCGGCCGCCTGGCCGGCGACGCCGTCCTGGCCTCCCTGGCGGAGGTGCTCCGGCGCAGCGCCCGGCGCTACGACACCCTGGCGCGCTACGGCGGGGACGAGTTCGCGATCATCGTACCCCAGGCGGATCGGCAGGGGGCCAGGGCCGCCCTGGCCCGGCTGGACCGGGCGGTGGCCGCGGCGTCGGCGGAGTGGCACGGCGCGTCGCTGGCGCTGCCGTCGCTCAGCTGGGGGCTGGCCGGCTTTCCCGAGGACGGCAGCCACCCCTCCCGGCTGCTGGCCGCGGCCCAGGCTCGGCTGTATGAGGCCAAGCGGCGGCGGGCGCCGCCCGGGGGAGGGCCGACGCCGTGAGGGCCCGGTCCGCGGCCGCGCCGGCGCGGCGGGGCGGCGGGCCCGGGGTGGTCTTCCGCCCGGTGGAGGCCGGCGGGGTGAGCCTGGTGGTGGCGCGGCCGACGCCGCCGCGCCGCCGGCTTCCCCTGGTGCTGCTGCTGCCGGGGCTGGGTCAGCCTCCCGGCGACCTCTTCCCGTGGATGTACACGCTGGCCCGGGGCGGCGCGGCGGCGGCCACGCTGGAGCAGGCCGTACCCCTCGGCGCGGGCGGCGACCTGGTGGAGCAGGTGGAGGGGTGGCTGCAGGAGGTCCTGCGGCGGGCCGAGCGGGCGCTAGCCTCTCTGGCGAGGGCGGGCGGCCCGGAGGCGGGGCCGGTGGGGGTGGCGGGGATCTCGGCCGGCGGGTGGGCGGCCCTGCGCCTGGCGGAGCGGAGCGGCCCCGCAGGCGACGGCCGGCTGCAGGTGGAGGCCGTGGCCGCGGTGCTGAGCGGCCCGGGCTGGCGGCGCGTGCCCCAGGGCGCGCCGGAGCTCCTGGCCCAGGCCGGCCTTCGCCTGCGCGACGGCTGCGCGGGCCTGCCGGTGGATCCCCGGCGCGCGCCCCTGCTGCACCCGGGCGACGAGGCGGCCCGGGCCGAGCGCCTGGGCAAGTGCGCCGTGCTCCTGGTGGGCGCGGGGCAGGACCCCGTGGTGGACCTCGACCTGCTGCGCTCCTTCTACGACGCCCTGGCGGCGCGCCGCCGCGAGGCCGGCGAGCGGCTGCAGCTGGTCGTCTACCCCTCCCTGGGGCACCGGATCACCCCGCCCATGGCCGCCCGGGTCTGCTCGTGGCTCCTGTGGATGCTGGGAGCGGGAGCGGTGCGGGCCTGAGATGCGCTGCATCGGGGTGGACCTGGCCTGGACCGACCGGCGCGCCAGCGGGCTGGTGGTGCTGGACGAGGCGGGCCGGGTGGA
>DATCKV010000184.1:0-12349 GCA_036564285.1 Limnochordales bacterium | reverse complement strand
TGCAGACCATCTTCGAGTACCAGACCCTGGTCTGCCAGCTGACGGGCCTGGACGTGGCCAACGCCTCCATGTACGACGGGGCCAGCGCCGCGGCCGAGGCGGCCCTGATGGCAGCCGCTCACACCGGCCGGCGGCGGGTGGTGGTCTCGGCGGCGGTGCACCCGGAGTACCGCCAGGTGATGGCCACCTACCTGGCCAACCAGGAGATCGGGCTGGAGACGGTGCCCTTCCGCGGCGGCCTCACCGACCTGGAGGCGCTCCGTCGGGCCGTGGGCGGCGACGTGGCCGCGGTGGTCCTGCAGAACCCCAACTTCTTCGGCGTCGTGGAGGCCATGGAGGAGGCGGCCGCCATCGCCCACGGGGCCGGTGCCCTGATGGTGGCCGTGGTGGATCCCATCTCCCTGGGCATCCTGGCCCCGCCCGGCGAGTACGGTGCGGACATCGCGGTGGGCGAGGGGCAGGGGCTGGGCAACGCCATCAGCTTCGGCGGCCCCTACCTGGGCTTCTTCGCGGCGCGGCGCGAGCTGATCCGCCGCATGCCCGGGCGCATCGTGGGCATCACCCGGGACGTCGAGGGCCGGCGGGGCTTCGTGCTGACCCTGCAGACCCGGGAGCAGCACATCCGCCGGGAGCGCGCCACCTCCAACATCTGCACCAACCAGGCCCTCAACGCCCTGGCGGCCACCGTCTACCTGGCCATGCTGGGCCGCCAGGGCATCCGTCGGGTCGGGGAGCTGTGCGTGTACAAGTCGCACTACGCCTTCGACGCCCTCGTCCGGATCCCGGGCATCCGGCCGGCCTGGGGCGCGCCATTCTTCAAGGAGTTCGTGGTGGAGATGGACGGCGAGATCTCCGAGATCCTGACCCGGCTGTGGCGGGAGCACGGCATCATCGGCGGCCTGCCGCTGGGGCGCTTCTATCCGGAGCTGCGCCGGGCGGTGCTGTGGTGCGTCACCGAGGCGCGCACCCGCGAGGAGATCGACCGGCTGGCCGCGGCGCTGCGCCAGCTGGGCTGAAGAGGGGGCGAGACCATGGCATCCCAGCAGCCCGACCAGCGTTCGGCAGCCGGGCCGGCCCGGGAGGTGCCCGACCCGCCCCTCCTCTTCGAACGGGGTTCACCCGGTCGGGCGGCCTACCGCTTCCCCGAGCCCGACGTGCCCGAGCGGCCTCTGGCGGAGATGATCCCCGCCGCGCGGCTGCGCAAGCAGCCGCCGCCCCTGCCCGAGCTGGCCGAGGTGGAGGTGGTGCGCCACTTCGTCCAGCTCTCCCGCCGCAATTACGGCGTCGACATCGACTTCTATCCCCTGGGCTCCTGCACCATGAAGTACAACCCCAAGGTTAACGAGGACGTGGCCCAGCTCCCCGGCTTCGCCCGGCTGCACCCCTACCAACCCGAGGAGTCGGTGCAGGGCGCCCTGGAGCTGATGTGGCGCCTGGAGCGCTACCTGTGCGAGATCGCCGGCCTGCACCGGGGTACCCTGCAGCCGGCGGCCGGCGCGCACGGGGAGCTGACCGGGCTCCTGCTCATCAAGGCCTATCACCGGGACCGGGGCGAGCACGAGCAGCGGCGGGAGATCATCGTGCCCGATTCGGCCCACGGCACCAACCCCGCCAGCGTCACCATGAGCGGATACCGCATGGTGCAGGTGCCCAGCGACGCCCGCGGCGGCGTCGACGTGGAGGCCCTGCGCCGGGTGGTGGGGCCGCAGACCGCGGGCCTGATGCTGACCAACCCCAACACCCTGGGCCTCTTCGATGAGAACATCCTGGAGATCGCCCGCATCGTCCACGACGCCGGCGGGCTGCTCTACTACGACGGGGCCAACGCCAACGCCATCCTGGGCATCTCCCGGCCCGGCGACATGGGTTTCGACATCGTCCACTTCAACCTCCACAAGACCTTCTCCACGCCTCACGGCGGCGGCGGGCCCGGCGCGGGCCCCATCGTGGTGCGGGAGCCCCTGGAGCCGTACCTGCCCGTGCCCCTGGTGGCCCGGGACGGCGACCGCTACTACCTCGAGTACGACCGGCCCAAGAGCATCGGGCGGGTCCGGAGCTTCTACGGCAACTTCGGGGTGCTGGTGCGGGCGTACGCCTACATCCGGGCTCTGGGCCCCGACGGGCTGCGGCGGGTGAGCGAGGCGGCGGTGATCAACGCCAACTACCTGATGCGCCTGCTGGCCGAGGATTACGAGTTGCCCTACGACCGCCACTGCAAGCACGAGTTCGTGCTGTCGGCCACCCGGCAGAAGCGGCTGGGCGTGCGGGCCGGCGACATCGCCAAGCGCATCCTGGACTTCGGGGTGCACGCGCCCACGGTCTACTTCCCCCTGGTGGTGGAGGAGGCCCTCATGATCGAGCCGCCGGAGACCGAGACGAAGGAGAGCCTGGACCGGTTCGCCGCCATCATGAAGACCATCGCGCAGGAGTGCCGCACGGACCCCGACAAGGTGCGCTCGGCCCCCCACCTGACGCCCGTGCGGCGCCTGGACGAGGTGAGCGCCAACCGCAACCCCGTGGTCTGCTACCGGCCGGAAGGGTGAGGGCCCGGCCTTGGAGAGCTGGCGGCTCATCGTGGACGGCCCTGCCCCGGCCGCCCGCAACATGGCCGTGGACGAGGCCATCCTGTCGGCGGTGGAGGCGGGCGAGGCGCCTCCCACCCTGCGCCTGTACCGGTGGGCTCCGCCCGCCGTCTCCCTGGGGTACTTCCAGGAGTGGGGCGAGAGCGTCAACGAGGAGGCGTGCCGGGAGGCCGGCGTCGACGTGGTACGCCGGCCCACCGGGGGCCGGGCCGTCTTCCACGCTGACGAGGTGACCTACGCGGTGGTGCTGCCGCCGGGCCACCCCCTGGCGGGCCGCACCGTCATGGAGGGGTACCGGCGCATCAGCGAGGCGCTGGCGGCCGGGCTGCGCCGGCTGGGGATCGAGGCCGTCCTGGCGCGGCCGGCCGCGGGGCCGCCGGGCCAGGGGCGGCAGGCCCTGGCGGGCGCCTGTTTCGATTCGGCCTCCCGGTACGAGCTGGAGTGGCGGGGCCGCAAGATCGCCGGCAGCGCGCAGCTGCGGCGGGCGTCGGGCGCCGTGCTGCAGCACGGCAGCATCCCGCTGCGCTTCGACCCGGATCTCACGGCCCGGCTCCTGGCGCCGCAGGGGCGGGGTGAGCGCTTCCTTCGGCTGCTGCTCAGCCAGAGGGCGGGCAGCCTGTCGGAAGCCGCGGGACGGCCGGTGGGCTTCCAGGAGGCGTGCGAGGCCCTGGTGGCCGGCTTCGCCCAGGCCGTCGGGCTGACGTGGGAGCGGGGCGGCCTGAGCCCCGCCGAGGAAGCGCTGGCGCGCCGGCTCGAGGCCGAGCGCTACGGCGTGCCCTCCTACAACCGCCTCAGGCCCGACGCCCGGGCCCGGGCTGCGGCCCCGGGCGAGGCGAGCCATGCCGCTCGATGAGCGGCCGGCCCCCGGGCCCGGCACCGGCTACCTGGGCCCTGAGGGGAGCTTCAGCCACGAGGCAGCCCGGCGGTGGCGGCGGCTCCACCCCGAGGCCGGGCCGCTGGTGCCGTTCGGGGACCTCGGGGCCCTCTTCGCCGCGGCCGAGCGCGGGCGGGTGGCCTTCGCCGTCTGTCCCCTAGAGAACTCCCTGGAGGGCTCCGTGGTGCTGACGCTGGACCTCTGGCTGCACGAGAGCACCCTGCGGCAGGTGGGCGAGGTGGTGCTGCCGGTGCACCAGTGGCTCATGGTGCGCCCGGGCGTGACCCTGACGCAGGTGGAGCGGGTGCTGTCGCACCCCCACGCCCTGATGCAGTGCCGCCGGACCCTGCAGGCGCTGCTGCCGGGGGTCCCCACCGAAGGGGTGAGCAGCACGGCCGAGGCCGCCCGCCGTGTGGCCGCCTCGCCCCGCCCCTGGGCGGCGGTGGCCGGCGCCGAGGCGGCCGCCCTGCACGGCCTCGAGCTGGCCTTCGGCCCGGCCCAGGACGGGCAGCCCAACGCCACCCGCTTCGGCGTCCTGGCCCGGGGGTGGCCAGCGCCCACCGGCCGGGACCGCACCACCCTGGTGGTGGGAAGCCTGCGGGACCGCCCCGGGCTGCTGCGGGACCTGCTGGCGGAGTTCGCGGACCGGGGCATCAACTTGACCCGCATCGAGTCGCGGCCCTCCCGGGAGGGGCTGGGGCGCTACCTCTTCCTCATCGACCTGGAAGGCCACGCCGAGGATCCCGCCGTCGCCGAGGCCATCGCGGCCGTGCGCCGGCAGGTGGGCTACCTGCGCCTGCTGGGCTCCTACCCCCGGGACCCCGGCGAGGGGTGAGGGAGGGCAGGCCGCGGCCTGTCGGCAGGCCCGCCGCTGCCTTGACGGCGCTCGAGCGCCCGGCTATCCTGCCGGCGTGAACCGGTCGCCGTCTCCGCCGGCGCGCTGGCGGGTGCTGGTGAGCCCCGTGGATCCCTTCGGCGAGCCCGTCGACCTGCCCCTGACGCTGGACGGGGGGCAGACCTTCCGCTGGCGGCTGCGGGCCGACGGGTGGTGGGAGGGCGCGGCCGGGCCCTGGGCCGTGGCGCTGGCTGTGGACCCAGACCTGGCGCCGGGTGAGGTGCGGGTCGAAGGCGGGGAAGGGGATCGGCCGGACGGGCCGGTGCGGGAGGCCGTGGCGCGCCTTTTGGATCTGGAGCGCGACTACGGCGCCCTCCGCCGCCGGCTCCTGGAGCGGGAGCCGGCCCTGGCGCCCGCGGTGGCGGCCACCCGGGGACTGCGCATCGTGCGGCTCTCGCCGTGGGAGGCGCTCCTCTCCTTCGTCCTCTCCTCCCACACCCACATCGCCCGCATCAAGCAGATGCTGATGCGGCTGTGCCAGGCCGCCGGCCCGGAGGTGGACGGCGAGGGGCTGCCCCTACCGGCCGCCCTGGCGGCCATGGGGGAGCCGGCGCTGCGCCGGCTGGGGCTGGGCTACCGGGCGGCCTTCGTGGCCTCCATCGCCGAGCGGCTGTGCCGGGAGCCCGGGCTGCTGGAGCGGGGGGCGGAGCTGCCCACGGCGGAGCTGGTGCGGTACCTGCAGGCCCTTCCCGGGGTGGGGGCGAAGGTGGCCCACTGCGTCGCCCTCTTCGGCTACGGCCGGTGGGACGCCTTCCCCATCGACCGGTGGGCCCGCAGGGCCCTGCAGGCGGTCTACTTCGACGGGCGGAGGGTGCCCATGGGGAGGCTGCGCTCCTTCGTGCAGGCGCGCTTCGGCGAGCTGGCCGGGCTGGCCCAGGCCCACCTCTTCGCCGCCGCCCGCCGGCAGGGCACCGGGCGGCGGCGTACCGGGATGGCAGCGGAGCGGGGCGAGGATCGTGCCGCTGAAGATCTACCTGGGTGACGTGGTGCAACTGCGCAAGCCGCACCCGTGCGGCTCCGACCAGTGGGAGGTGCTGCGCACGGGCATGGACATCCGGGTCCGCTGCCTGGGCTGCGGCCACATCGTCCTCATGCCCCGGCGGCGCTTCGAGCGGGCCGTCAAGCGGTTCGTGCGCCGGCCCGTGCTGGAGTCGCCCCCGCCCCCCACCGAGGCCCCTTGAAGGGGCGCCGGAGGTGCAGGCGTCACGGCGGCCCCAGCCGCCGCAACAGCCCCAGCAGCGGCAGCCCCAGCCCCAGCACCACCAGGGCTTCGCTGAGGGTGATGCCGGCGGCGGTGGCCCAGTAGGGCAGGCCCAGCAGCCTGCTCAGGTAGGCGCTCACCAGCAGCCCGTTGGCCACGACCGGCCACAGCACGGCCAGGCGGTGGCGACGGTGCCGCCACGTCAGGTAGGCGGCCAGCAGGGTGACGAGGCTGCCGCCCCAGACGTCCCAGGGACCCAGCCCGCCCAGCGTGTTGGCCAGCCAGACCCCGGCGAACAGGGCAGGCACGGCCTCCGCGTACAGCACCGGCAGCACGGCCAGGGCCTCGGAGACGCGCAGCTCGATGACGATGGGCCCCAGCGGCAGACCGAAGCTGAGGGGCCCCATCGCGGCGGTCAGCGCCACGTAGAGCGCGGCGATGAGGGCTCCCCGCACCAGCGGCCGAGCGCGCCAGCTCCCGCGGTCCGTCGTCGCCACCCCCACGGCCCCAGTTTGCCAGAGGCCCGGGGCGGCGGCCAGCCCCGCGGCGGGCGCGGCTGCGGCGCCGTGACGGTCGGGGCGAAAGGGAATAGCAATGCTTCGCAGAAACCGTCAGCTCGGAGCAGGGCATGCCGAAGCGTCCAGCAACGATCCGGACGGGAAGCGAGCGGGCCCGGGTCGTGGGCCCGGGAGCAACCGGTTACAAGCCGGCCCGGCCTCGGGCGGGTCCGCGCGCCCCGCGGGGGGGAAGACCTTGGCAACGGTGAAGGGATCCGCGGCCGCCCGGGCGGCCGACCCCGCTCTGGAGGCCGTGGGATCGGCCAGGCTCCTGGCCATGTACCGCATCATGGTACTCTCCCGGGCCCTGGACGAGCGGATGTGGATCGTGCAGCGCCAGGGCAAGGTGCCCTTCGTCATCACCGCCCAGGGCCAGGAGGCCGCGCAGGTGGGGGCCGCCATGGCCCTGCGCCCGGGGCACGACGTGGTGCTGCCCTACTACCGCGACATGACCCTGATGCTGGCGCTGGGGATGACCCCGAAGGAGCTGATGCTCAACGTCTTCTCCCGGGCCGAGGACCCCAACAGCGGCGGCCGCCAGATGCCGGCCCACTTCAGCCTGCCCCGGCTGCGGGTGCTGACGGGCTCGAGCCCCGTGGGCACCCAGATCCCCCATGCCGCCGGGGCGGCCCTGGCCAGCCGGCTGCGGGGCGAGGACAGCGTCACCTTCTGCTCCTTCGGCGAGGGGGCCACCAGCACCGGCGACTTCCACGAGGGGGTCAACTTCGCGGCGGTGCTGCGGCTGCCGGTCATCTTCTTCTGCCAGAACAACCGCTACGCCATCTCGGTGCCCCAGCGCCGCCAGATGGCCGTGGAGAGCGTGGCGGCCCGCGCCGCGGCGTACGGCATCCCGGGCGTCAGCGTGGACGGGCAGGACCCCGTCGCGGTCTTCCAGGCCGTGACGGAGGCCGTGGAGCGGGCCCGGGCGGGCGGCGGGCCCACCCTGGTGGAGGCCCTCACCTACCGCTACGTGCCCCACACCAGCGACGACGACGACCGCCTCTACCGCAGCCCGAGCGAGGTGGAGCAGTCGCGGCGGCGAGACCCCATCCCCCTCATGCGGCAGCGGCTGATGGAGGCCGGGCTGTGGGATGACGAGCAGGAGCGGGCCCTGCAGGAGGAGGTGGCACGCACCGTGGACGAGGCGACGGCGTACGCCGAGCAGGCTCCGCCGCCCGATCCGGCCACGGTGATGCGCCACGTCTTCGCCGAGCGGCCCGCCGCGGGCTGACAGGGGGGCGTCGCCGCCTTGGCCGTCAAGCGCATGATCGAAGCCATCCGCGAGGCCCTGGACGAGGAGATGGCCCGGGACAGCCGGGTCATCGTGCTGGGGGAGGACGTGGGCGTGAAGGGCGGCGTCTTCGTCGCCACCCGGGGCCTGCTGGAGAAGTACGGACCCGACCGGGTCATCGACACGCCCCTGTCGGAGTCGGCCATCGTGGGGGTGGCCATCGGCGCCGCCATGAACGGGCTGCGGCCCGTGGCGGAGATCCAGTTCGCCGACTTCATCCACCCGGCCATGGACCAGATCGTCAACGAGGCGGCCCGCATCCGCTACCGCTCCAACGGGGCCTGGGGCTGCCCCCTGGTGGTGCGGGCGCCCTACGGGGCCGGCATCCGGGGCGGCCTCTACCACTCCCAGTCGGTGGAGAGCTTCTTCGCCCACGTGCCGGGGCTGAAGGTGGTCATCCCGGCCACGCCCGCCGACGCCAAGGGGCTGTTGAAGGCCGCCATCCGTGACGAGGACCCCGTCATCTTCCTGGAGCCCAAGCGCGCCTACCGCCTCATCCAGGGCGAGGTGCCCGACGGCGACTGGGTGGTGCCCATCGGGCCGGCCCGCGTCGCCCGCGAGGGCCGCCACCTGACGGCGGTGGCCTACGGCATGATGCTGCACCTGACCCTCCAGGCCGCCGAACAGGTGGCCCGGGAGGGCATCTCGGTGGAGGTCGTCGACCTGCGCACCCTGGCGCCCCTGGACCGGGAAACCATCCTGGGGTCGGTGAGGAAGACAGGTCGGCTCATGATCGTCCACGAAGACAACCGCACCCTGGGCATGGGGGCCGAGATCGCGGCCCTGGCCGCCGAGGAGGCCCTCTACGACCTGGACGCGCCGGTGCGGCGGGTCACCATGCCGGACGTGCCGGCCACCCCCTTCGCGGCGGTGCTGGAGGATGCGGTGCTGCCGGACGTGGACCGCATCGCCCGGGCCATGCGCGAGCTGGCCCGCGAGTGACAGGAGGAGGCGCGCCGTCGTGGCCATCGACGTCATCATGCCCCAGCTGGGGGAGAGCGTCACCGAGGGCCAGATCGTGCGGTGGCTGAAGCGCCCCGGCGAGCCGGTGGGCCGCTACGAGCCGCTGGTGGAGGTGCTCACCGACAAGGTCACGGTCCAGGTGCCGTCCCCCGCGGAGGGCAGCCTGCTCAGCATCGAGGTGCCCGAGGGGCAGACGGTGCCGGTGGGTACCGTCATCGCCCGCCTGCAGCCGGCCGGGGAGGCGGCTGCGGCGCCGCCTGCTCCGGAGCGCCCCGCCCGGGCCGCGGTGCCGGCGGACGGCGCCGGCCAGGGCCCCCAGGAGGGGGCCGCCGAGCGCTACTCGCCCGCGGTGCGGCGCCTCGCCCGGGAGTACGGCGTGGATCTGTCGCAGGTGCGGGGCACCGGCCAGGGCGGGCGGGTGACCCGGGAGGACGTGCTGGCTTACGTGGGGGCCCGCCGGCAGGAAGCGGCGGCGGCCGTGCGCCAGGCCGGGCCCGAGGCGCCTCCGGCCGCGCCTGGGGCACCTCTGGCCGAGCCCGCGCCGGCGGCCGCGGCCCCCGGGCAGCCCTCGGAGGTGGTGACCCCCGGGCCCGTCCGTCAGGTCATCGCCCGCCGGATGGTGGAGAGCTGGACCACCATCCCCCATGCCTGGACCATGGTGGAGGCCGACGTGACGGCCCTGGCGGCGCTGCGCGAGCAGGTGCGCGACGCCTTCATGAAGCGGGAGGGCTTCGAGCTCACCTACCTGCCCTTCGCCATCAAGGCCGTGGTGGAGACCCTGCAGGAGCACCCCGACCTCAACGCCTCGTGGCAGGACGGCCGGCTCATCCGGCACCGCTCCATCCACATCGGCGTGGCCGTGGGCCTCGAGGACGCCCTGCTGGTGCCTGTCATCCGGGAGGCCGAGCGCCTGAGCCTGCTGGGCATCGCGCGGGCTCTCAACGACCTGGTGCGCCGGGCCCGGGAGGGGCGCCTCGGCCCCGACGACACCGCGGGAGGCACCTTCACCGTCAACAACACCGGAGCCCTGGGCTCGGTGCTGTCGGCGCCCATCATCAACCCGCCCCAGGCGGCCATCCTCACCACCGAAGCCGTGCAGCGCCGGCTGGTGGTGCTCAAGGACGACCAGCTGGCCATCCGCTCCATCATGCCCCTGTGCCTCTCCTTCGACCACCGGGTGGCCGACGGCGTCCAGGCCCTGCGCTTCCTCAACGGGGTCAAGCGCCGGCTGGAGGCCTTCGGCCCCGGCATGCCGCTGACCTGAGGTGGTATAATGGCGTCGCTACCCCTGCCCCCGGGCCGGGCGCGGTTCCCGGGGTGCCGTACGTCCACAGGGAGGAGGTGGGTGCCGTGGTGCGCCCCTACGAGGCCGTGGTGGTGCTGACGCCCACCCTCGACTCGGATGAGGCCTACTCGGGCCTCATCGCCCGGCTGGAGAAGATCGTCACCGACGGCGGCGGCGTGGTCCGGGCCGTCGAGCGGTGGGGTCGTCGCCGCCTGGCCTACCCCATCGAGCGCCAGCATGACGGCTACTACGTCCTGCTGCAGTTCGACGCGGAGCCGGCCGTCACCAAGGAGCTGGATCGGGTGCTGCGCATCACCGACGCCGTCTTGCGGCATCTGGTCGTGAGGCGCCACGACGCCGAGGACCGGGCCCCTCAGGCTGCGGCCGTCGGTGAGGAAGGGAGCCCCGAGTCATGATCAACCGCATCATCCTCGTAGGGCGGGCCGTTCGCGACGCCGAGCTGCGCTACACCGGCTCCGGAGCGGCCGTCACCCGGTTCCGCATCGCGGTGGACAGGCCCTTCACCAACCAGCAGGGCCAGCGGGAGACGGACTTCATCGACGTCGTCTGCTGGCGCAAGCTGGCCGAGACGGTGGGCGCCTACGTGCGCAAGGGCCGGCTGGTGGGGGTCGACGGCCGGCTCCAGATCCGCACCTACGAGGATGCCAACGGCGTCAAGCGGGTGCAGCCCGAGGTGGTGGCCGACCGGGTCGCCTTCCTGGGGCCGCCGTCGCGGGCGCCGGAGGAGGAGGGGAGCGCCGAGGCCGAGGCGGCCGACTTCGCCGACGAGCTGGGCGAGGTGGCCGCGGCCGACGAGCCCCCCTTCTGATGCCGCAGCGAGCGCGAACCGAGGAAGCGAGGTCCTGCGAACCCCATGCCCAAGGACAAGAAGCGCCGGCGCAAGGTCTGCGCCTTCTGCGTCGAGAAGGTGGAGTGGATCGACTACAAGGATCCCAACCGCCTTCGCAAGTACATGACCGAGCGGGCCAAGATCCTGCCGCGGCGGATCACGGGCAACTGCGCCCGCCACCAGCGGCAGCTGACCACGGCCATCAAACGGGCCCGGCACCTGGCCCTGCTGCCCTTCGTGGCCGACTGAGGGGCCGGCGGCCGGGCGGCATCTGCCGACTCGGGGGCGGCCGCAGCGGGCCGGCGGCAGGCGGCGCCGCTGGGCTTGCCCCCGGTCGCTTCGAGGGCCGGGGGCGGCAGGCGCTCCCCGGCGCCCTGGACGAGCGAGACCCGGGGCCGCACGGGTGGACGGGGGTTGGCCTGCGATGACGGAGCAGCCTGCCGCCGCCAGGCCGGAGGGCGACTGGGCGAGAAACCTCCGGGCCATCGAGCACCTGAAGGCCGAGATGGCCGCGGCCCTGGCCAATCTCTACCGGGCCATGCTGCGCGCCAGCGACGAGGGGATGACCGAGGCCCTGGCCGCCGTGGTCATCGCGGCCTATCTGCTGGCCCGCAGGCTGGGGGTGGGCCCGACCCGGCTGGAGATGAAGATCGAGACGCGCCTTCGCGCCGCCCTGACCGAGGGGCACGAGCTGGAGGAGTGGTACGGCGACTTCAGCGCCCTCTACCGCCACTTCCAGGGAGGGAGCCGCCGATAGCCGCCTCGCCCTCGTCGCAAAGCGCCCGGGTACGCCGGCTGACGGAGGGCGGCCTGCTGGCCGCCGTCACCGTCGTCCTGGGCTGGCTCTCTTTGTACGTGCCGTACCTGGTGCTGGTGCTTCCCGCCCCCATGGCGCTGCTGGTCTACCGGCACGGGGTGCCGTCGGCCATCAGCGCGTGGGTGGTGGCGGCCATCCTGAGCGGGGTGCTGCTGGGCGGCATCGGCGCCGTGCTCCTGTTGATCCCATCGGGGCTGACGGGGCTGACGCTGGGCATGGCGCTGCACGCCGGCTGGGCCCCCGGTCGGGTGCTGGGCGCGGCCGTCGTCGGGGCGCTGATGGCCATCCTGCTGACCCTGGTGCTCTCCTTCGTCCTGACGGGCGTCAGCCCCAGCCAGCAGATCCAGCAACTCTTCCAGCTCTACGAGGAGGGCATGCAGGGGGGGCTGGCCGTATCCCGGTGGCTGGGGATGCCCGAGGAGCAGCTGCAGGCGGCCCAGGCTCAGCTGCAGGCGACGCTGCAGCTGATGCGGCTGTTGCTGCCGGCGGTGCTGGTGGGCAGCGCGGTGGTCAGCGCCCTGGTCAACCACTGGGTGGCCAGGCTGGTGCTGGTGCGGCTGGGAGAGCGGATCCCGTGGTTCGAGCCCTTCGCGCGCTGGCGCTCCACGCCGCTGGCGGCAGCCCTGGTGGCGGCGGGCCTGCTGGTGGGGTTCTTCGGCGGCGCGCACCCCTGGGCGGGCACGGTCTCGGCCAACCTCTCCTTCGCCGGGGGAGCCGTGGCCCTCGTGCAGGGGCTGGCGCTGCTGTGGTACTGGTTCGACCGGGCGGGGCTCTCCAGGGGCCTGCGCATCCTGCTCGTCATCGTGCTGCTGTGGTTTCCTGTCGCCAACATCGCGCTGGTGATCGCCGGGCTGGTGGACCCCTGGTTCAACTTCCGGCGCCTGTGACCCCGGCCCCGGTGGGGGCCGTCCCGGCGGAGGCAGGAGAGGGGACGACGGCATGAGAGTGGTGCTGACGCAGGACGTCAAAGGCCTGGGGCGGGCCGGCGACCTGGTGGAGGTGGCCGACGGCTACGGGCGCAACTACCTGGTCCC
>DATCKV010000183.1:0-5249 GCA_036564285.1 Limnochordales bacterium | reverse complement strand
CTGGCAGGCGGCGCGGCAGGGGGCGGCGTGCCGGCCCGGGTGGTGGCCCGCACCCAGGCAGCGGGCACGGGGCCGGTGAGGCTGGTGCTGCGCATCGAGCGCCAGCCGGTGGACTGGCTCTACCGGCGGCTCGAGCGGGAGACGCGCCTGGTGGCCGGCCGCTACGAGGGGGTGGTGCTGCCGGCCTCGGGCCTGGTGGTGCGGCGGGGACGGCAGGGCTACTGGCTGGCCACGGAGGGGGGCCCCGCCTTCGTCCCCGTCGAAGTGGTGAAGCGCCTGGGACGCCAGGTGGTGGTTCAGGGAGTGCCTGACGGGGTGCGGGTGTACCGGTGGCCCCGGTGGCTGGAGGGGTTTTGAGGCGCGGACGGGAACGGAGTGAACGGCCGTGGGCTTCATCGAGCGGGTGCTGGCCTGGCTGGGCGTCGAGGCGGAGCAGGGTGCGGCGTCGGAGGGCCCGCCTGCCCCGCCTCCCTTCCCGGGCGGACGGGAGGGGGGCGAGGCGGCGGTCAGGCGGGGCCGGGTGGTGACGCTGCCGACGGCGGCGGGCTCGCCCCCCGCGGCCTCCGGCCCGGCCGGGCGCGCCATCAACCGCCTGGTGGTCTTCGAGCCGCGCACCTTCGACGACGTGCAGGCGGTGGCCGGGCACCTGCGCGAAGGCCGCCCGGTTGTGCTAACCTTGAAGGCAACGGATCGAGAGACCGCCCGTCGAGTCGTCGACTTCGTCTCCGGGACGCTGTACGCGCTGGACGGGTCGATGCGGCGGATCGACGACGACATCTTCCTCTGTTCGCCGAGCGGCATCGACGTGGAATGGGAAGGGCTGGAGGCACGGTGAGGCTGGGCGAGCGGGTGGCCGTCATCGGCTCGGGCGCCATGGGGGAGGCCTTCATCCGGGGCCTGCTGCGGGGAGGGCTCGCCACCCGGGAGGAGATCGTGGCCACGGACAAGAGCCCGGAGCGGCGCTCCCACGTGGAGCAGGGCTACGGCGTGCTGGTGACCGACGACAACGCGGAGGCGCTGCGCAGCGCCGACACCGCCGTGGTGGCCGTGAAGCCCCAGAACATCGTGGAGGCCCTGCGGGAGATGGCGCCGGCCGTGGATCCGGGCCGCCACCTGGTCATCTCCATCGCGGCCGGCGTGCCCACCGCGGCCATCGAGCGCCGCCTGCCGCCGGGCACCCCGGTGGTGCGGGCCATGCCCAACATCGCGGCCCTGGTGGGGCAGGCCGCCACCGGGCTGTGCCGGGGGACGTTCGCCCAGGAGAGCCACCTCCAGCGGGCCCTCAAGATCTTCGAGGCCATCGGCCGGGCCGTGGTGGTGCCCGAGGGCCTCATGGACGCGGTGACGGGCCTGTCGGGAAGCGGCCCCGCCTACGCCTACCTGGTCATCGAGGCCCTGGCCGACGGGGGCGTCGCGGCAGGGCTCTCCCGGGACGCCGCCCTCTTCCTGGCAGCGCAGACCCTGGCCGGGGCAGCCCGCATGGTGCTGGACACGGGGCGGCACCCGGCGGAGCTGCGCAACTGGGTCACCTCGCCGGCCGGCACCACGGCGGCGGGGCTCACGGTGCTGGAGAGCCGGGGGGTCCGGGGCGCCCTGATGGAGGCGGTGCTGGCGGGCACCCGCCGCTCCCGGGAGCTGGGCGAGGCGGGGGCGGGGGGGCTGCGGGATGGCTGAGGTCCTGCACTGGCTGGGCCTCCTGCTCTACCGGCTGCTGACCCTCTACAGCTGGATCATGCTGGCCCGGGTGCTGGTCTCGTGGCTGCCGGTGGACCCGTACCATCCCGCGGTGCGGCTGCTGCGGGACCTGACGGAGCCGGTGCTCGCGCCCATCCGCCGGCACCTGCCCCCGGTAGCGGGCATCGACTACTCGCCCATCGTCGCGTTCTTGCTCATCGCGGCGGTGCAGCAGGTAGTCTTGCGCCTCTTCTGATGGGTACGGTATACTGAGCCTCAACACCGGTGCAATCCAGGTGCACAGGCGATGCGCGGGAGAGTAGCGGCGTGCACCTCCCGGGCCGCAGCGAGTCGGGGCCGGTGCGAGCCTGACGCCCGGGCCGCCGTGAAGATCACCCGCAAGCCGCCCGCCGAGCCGCACCACCGGGCCGGTCGAGACGGGGCCGGCGTCGGGGGCGCGGGGTAGACCGGGCCGGAGCAGGCCGTTACCCTGCCAGCGGACGTGCGCCCGGGCGCGCACGCCGCCGAGGGGGAGGGCGCGGCCTTGCGGGCTGCGTCCTCCAACAAGGGTGGTACCGCGGGAGCGGCAGGCGGCTCTCGTCCCTTGGGACGGGGGCCGCCTTTCGTTTGGCGCACCGCCTGCCGTGCTGGATCCACAGGATGGTCGGGAGGGCCGCATCGGCGATGGGGACCGACGCAGAGGCCGGCCGCAGGTCGGCGACAGGCGTGGATTACTCCAAGACCGTCTTGACGCCCAGGACCGCCTTCCCCATGAAGGCGGACCTGCCGCGGCGCGAGCCGCAGTGGGAGGCCTTCTGGGAGCAGCGGCGGCTCTACCAGCGCCTGCAGGAGCAGCGCGAGGCCGAGGGCGCCCCGCTCTTCGTGCTCCACGACGGGCCGCCCTATGCCAACGGCCACATCCACCTGGGGACCGCGCTCAACAAGATCCTCAAGGACTTCATCGTGCGGGTGCGCTCCATGGAGGGGATGCGGGCGCCGTACGTGCCGGGCTGGGACACCCACGGCATGCCCATCGAGCATGAGGTGATCCGCCGCCATGGCGTGGACCGCCACGCGATGCCCGTGACGGAGTTCAGGCGCCTGTGCCGGGAGTACGCCCTGCACTTCGTGGAGGTGCAGCGGCAGGAGTTCAAGAGGCTGGGCGTCTGGGGCGACTGGGAGCACCCCTACCTCACCCTGGACCCGGCCTACGAGGCCCGCCAGGTGCTCCTCTTCGGGGAGATGGTGGAACGGGGCTACATCTACCGGGGCGTCAAACCCGTGTACTGGTGCCCGCGGTGCGAGACGGCCCTGGCCGAGGCCGAGGTGGAGTACCGGGACCACAGCTCACCCAGCATCTACGTCGCCTTCCCCTTCAAGGAGGCGGCCGGGGCGGCCCGGCAGCTGGCCGACGAGGGGGCCGCCATCGTCATTTGGACCACGACGCCGTGGACCCTGCCCGCCAACCAGGCCGTGGCGGTCCACCCGGATCGGCCCTACGTCCTGGCCCGGCTGGGGGGCCGCGCCCTGGTGGTGGCCGAGCCCCGGCTGCAGGCCGTGGCCCGACAGCTGGGCGAGGAGGCCGTCGAGGTGCGCCGGCGCTTCCAGGGCTTCGAGCTGCTGGGCGCGACCCTGGCCCATCCCCTGGAGGCCCGGGAAGTGCCCGTGGTGGGCGACGACATGGTCAGCATGGAGGAGGGCAGCGGCGCCGTCCACATCGCGCCGGGCCACGGCCATGAAGACTACGAGGTGGGTCTGCGCTACCAGCTGCCCGTCGTCGCCCCCATCGACGACCGGGGGCGCTTCACCGAGCAGGCCGGGGCCTACGCGGGCCTGGCCGTGGACGAGGCCAACCCCGTCATCGTCGCCGACCTGCAGGCCCGGGGCCGGCTGCTGTCCAGCGGCACCATCCAGCACCAGTACCCGCACTGCTGGCGCTGCAAGGGCCCCGTGCTGTTCCGCGCCACGGAGCAGTGGTTCGCCTCCGTCGACGGCTTCCGCCGCCAGGCCCTGGAGGCCATCGACCGGGTGGAGTGGATCCCGGCGTGGGGCCGGGAGCGGATCCGGCAGATGGTGGCGGAGCGGCTGGACTGGTGCATCTCCCGGCAGCGGGCCTGGGGGGTGCCCATCCCCGTCTTCTTCTGCACCCGCTGCCGGCGGCCCCTGATGGATCGGCGCAGCATCCAGGCGGTGGCGGAGCTCTTCCGGCGGGAGGGATCCGACGCCTGGTTCGTGCGGGAGCCCGAGGAGATCCTGCCGCCCGACACCCGCTGCCCCCACTGCGGCGGCACCCGCTTCGTCAAGGGTACCGACACCATGGACGTCTGGTTCGACTCGGGCTCCAGCCACGACGCCGTCCTGACCCAGCGTCCCGAACTGCGCTGGCCCGCCGACCTCTACCTTGAGGGCACCGACCAGCACCGGGGCTGGTTCCAGTCGTCGCTGCTGACGGCGGTGGCCACCCGGGGCGAGCCGCCCTACCGGGCCGTGGTCACCCACGGCTTCGTGGTGGACGGGCAGGGGCGGGCCATGCACAAGTCGCTGGGCAACACGGTGGCGCCCCAGGAGGTCATCGAGAAGTACGGCGCGGACGTGCTGCGCCTGCTGGTGGCGGCCTCGGACTACCACGAGGAGGTGCGGGTCTCCGACGAGATCCTGGGGAGGCTGGCCGAGGCCTACCGGCGCATCCGTAACACCGCCCGGTTTCTGCTGGGCAGCCTCTTCGACTTCCGGCCGGAATCCGACGCGGTGCCGTACGAGCGGATGGAGTGGCTGGACCGGTGGGCCCTGGCCCGCACCGCCGAGCTGGCGGACCGGTGCACCCAGGCCTACGCTCGCTACGAGTTCCACGTGCCCTTCCACGAGATCGTGCGCTTCTGCACCGTCGACATGGGCGGCTTCTACCTGGACGTGCTCAAGGACCGCCTCTACTGCGAAGCGGCCGCCTCGCCCCGCCGGCGTTCGGCGCAGACGGCGCTGTACCACATCCTGGAGGTGCTGGTGCGGCTGGTGGCGCCGGTTCTGGTCCACACCGCCGAGGAGATCTGGCAGCACATGCCCCAGCCCCGGCCGTGCGAGAGCGTGCACCTGACGCGGTGGCTCGACGTGAGCCCGTGGCGCCGGCCGGAGCTGCTTCAGGCCATGGAGGGCTTCCTCGCCCTGCGGCGGGAGGCGCTGCGGGCCCTGGAGCAGGCCCGGGCCGCAGGGCAGATCGGCTCGTCGCTGCAGGCGGATCTGGTGGCCGAGGCGCCGGCCCGGGTGGTAGAGGCACTGCCGTTCAGCGCCGCCCAGATGGCCGAGTGGCTCATGGTGGCCTCCCTGGAGCTGCGCCCGGCCGGGGGCGCCGCGGGTGACGACGGGCAGGCGGCGTGGCGGGTGCGGGCGCGGCCCACCGACCGGCCCAAGTGCCAGCGGTGCTGGCGCCACGTGGAGACGGTGGGCTCGGCGCCGGGCTGGCCCGACCTCTGCGACCGGTGTGCCGCGGTGCTGCAGGGGGCAGACTAGGGCCACGGGAGGCCCGGATTCGCTTTGCGGGGGGTCCGGCGCAGCCGGCGGGAGCGCCTGCCGCCGGCGGG
>DATCKV010000182.1:0-1912 GCA_036564285.1 Limnochordales bacterium | reverse complement strand
TACCAGGCTGCTCCACCCCGCGTCGCCAGCCGCCCGACCCTGCGGGGCCGGCAGGCACCCTTAACATATACCCGTGTCCCTGCCCTGCGTCAAGCTGGCTCCGGCTCCGGGGAGCCCGCCACGAAGACCGCTTCGGCCACCTGGTGCCCCACGATCCGCTCCGTTCCATCCACCTTGAGGCGGATGGGCTCCTGGAAGGGGCGGACGTCGATCACCTCGACGGTGGCACCCGGCACCAGCCCGCACGCCTGCAGGTAGCGCAGCAGCTCCGGGTCGCCCTCGCGCACCCGCACCACCGGCGCCGTCTCTCCCGGCCGCATCTGCGACAGGGGCTTGACGGAGACCTGCGCCACCCGGCCGTCGGCCGTGGGGATGGGGTACCCGTGCGGGCACGTGGCAGGACCCCCCAGCAGCCGGTCGAAGCCCTCGATGACCTCCCGCGGCAGCGCGTGCTCCATGCGGTGGGCCATGGCGTCGACCCGGTCCCAGGGGATCTCCAGCACGTCGGTGAGAAACCGCTCCGCCAGGCGATGGCGCCGGATGACATCCAGCGCCAGGCGCTCGCCCCGGGGCGTGAGGGTCACGCCCTCGTACTCCCGGTACTCCACCAGCCCCTCGGCCGCCAGCTTCTGAAACATGGCCGTGGCCGAGGCCGCCGAGACGCCCATGCGCGCCGCGATCGCGCCGGTGGAGCCCCTCTCGCCCTCCTGGGTGGCCCGATAGATGGCGGCCAGGTAATCTTCCCTGGACTGGGAGAGCACCGGCGTCCCCCCGCAGCGGGTCTTCAGACAGCCGGCACGCCCGGCCCGCCGCGACCTGGCTGGGGTGGTGCCGGGAGCGGGATTTGAACCCGCACGGGCCTCGCCGGCCCAGAGGATTTTAAGTCCCCCGCGTCTGCCGTTTCGCCACCCCGGCCCGTCACCCCGGCAGCCCCTTCGCGGAGCCGCCGCCTCGATTGTAAGGGGCGGAGGGCGAGGGCCGCAAGCAGGGCGCCTCCCCGGAGCCCGCCGCCTCCGTCGCGCAGCGGGGCGACCCGCTCAGCGCCACGCCCTGGGCAGCCAGCAGGGCCACCACCCGACGCCCTACGGGGTTGCCGCCCCGACCCAGGTGGTCGGCCAGGTGGGCGTGCAGGCACTTGACCGCGTCGAAGTCGCGGCTGCCGGCCACCCCCACCTCTCGGAGCCGTGCCAGGGCCTGAGGCGACAGCTGCTGGAGCCGGCGCGCCGCTCCGGCGCCCAGCAGCCCGGCCCGGAGCCGGGCGGCCCCCCGGTGGGCCTCCCGCAGCTGCTCGAGCGAGTCGGGCTGCGCCTTGATTTCCTGGGAAATGCGAGCGATCCAGCCCGCCGACTCCAGGCGGCTCACCGCCTCCACCAGGTAGGGGCAGGTGAGCCAGAAGGTGGTGGGGAAGGGCCGCACCTGCGCGCGCGGCCCCGGGATGACCGGCGCGGTGACCACCACCGACGGCCGGCCGAAGCGGCAACGGGCCGCCACGGCCAGGATACCCTGGGGCGTCCGGCCCAGCTGCTCCCGCACCGTGGTCAGATCGTCCGGCCCCGCCGGCTCCCACCACCCGGGCCGGTGGCCGCCGGCCGTGCCGGCCAGGTCGTCGTCCAGCCGCCATCCCTCCCGTACGCACAAGGCGGCCGGGCCATCCGGCCCGGCCGCCCACCTGCGTCACCTCTGGGAAGACCGCTGCGCCGACCGGATCCGCGATGCCTACGAGCGGCGGCTGCCGCGGCCGCCCCGCTTCGACTCCACGCTGCGCTTGAGATCCTGCTGGCGCTGCTCGCTCTCCTTGAGGAAGCGTGCCAGCTTCTCCTCGAAGGAGACGTTGCGGCCGCGGGGCGGCCGGCCGCCGGAGCGCTGCGGAGGACCGTACACCTGACGGATGGAGAGCCCGATCCGCCCGTTG
>DATCKV010000181.1:0-6465 GCA_036564285.1 Limnochordales bacterium | reverse complement strand
GGCACCACCCACCGCCCGGCCTGCCGGGCTGCCGTCTCCACCACCCGCTGCCAGCGCCGGGTCCGCTCCCCGCCGGCGCCGGGGCGAGCCACGCACCGTCGGGCGATGACGGGCCAGATCTCGGCCACGCCCAGCTCGGTGGCCTTCTCCAGCGCCAGCTCCATGCGCCCCGCCTTGGCGACGGCCTGCACCAGCACGATGCGCAGGCTCGACTCGGGCCCGTCGGGATCGGAGAAGGGGGCCGCCGTCAGCCGCACCACCAGCCGGCCGCCCTCCACCGCCTGCACGCGTCCGTCGCACGCCCAGCCCCTGCCGTCGAAGAGCTGGATGGGCTGCCCCGGCCGCACCCGCATCACCCGGATGAGCCGCCGGGCCTCGGGCCCCTCCACCGGCACATCCAGGCCCGGCCCTGCCTCCCGCGGCAGCCGACCCGGGTCGACCCGCGCCCGCAGGCGGCTCAAGGCGCCACCTCCGCCGGTCGCCGGGCCAAGACCCACGCCCAGCCGCCCCACACGCCCGCTTCCTCCACGATCAGCCCCCGGGCGCGCCAGGCGGCCTCAACCGCCTCCCCCTTCTCCTGAGCGATGCCCGCTCCCACCAGGAGCCCGCCCGGCCTCAGCAGGCCGACCAGGCCCTCCGTCAGCTCCACCAGGGCTTCGGCCACTAGGTTGGCCACCACCGCCGAGGCGCCTGCCGGCCCCACGGCCCGCGCCGCCTCCGCCACCGAACCGGCCCGCACCGTCACCCGGCTCACGCCGTTGCGCCGCACGTTGGCACGGGCGGCCTCGACGGCCAGCGGGTCCACGTCCACGGCCACCACCCGCCCGGCTCCCAGCCGCCGGGCTGCGACGGCCAGCACGCCGCTGCCCGTGCCCACGTCCACCACCGTGTCGCCCAGCCCGCCGCCGAGCGCTGCCAGCTCCAGCGCCCAGAGCGCCTGCTGGGTGCTGGGGTGGTGGCCGGTGCCGAAGGCCATGCCGGCCGGGATGACGAGCCGCAGGACCCCGTGCCCCGCTCCTCCGCCGGGCCGCCCCCGGGCGGCCACCCGGATGCCGCCCACCCGCACCGGCCTCAGCGCCTGGGCCCACGCCCGACGCCAGGCGCCGAGATCCACCTCCACGGCCCGCAGGGCCGGCCTGCCGGCGGACGCGCCGTCTCCGCCCAGCTCCCGGGACCAGACCGCCAGCCCCTCCTCCACCGCTCCGGCGGCGGCCCGGGCTGCGGCCCGGCCGGAGAAGTAGGCCACCAGGCGGCAGGAGCCGTCCGCCTCCTCGACGACCACGCCTCGGGTGCCCTGCCGCCCCAGGAGCCAGACGGCCATATCCGCCGCCGCGGGCGGCAGCCGCAGCTCCAGCGACCACCAGCGCGAGGCCGCAGGGGTGCCAGTCATGGAGGGCTCAGCGCCGATGCCAGCGCCCGAAGGCGCTGCTCCTGGACTGCCGGTAGCCGTCGCGCTCCTGGTGGCGGGCGGAGCCGCTGCCCTCGGGCTGGCCCAGCGCCTCCCTCAGCAGCGCCTTCTGCCGTTCGGTGAGGTGGGTAGGCGTCACCACGCGGAAGGTGACCACCTGGTCGCCCCGGCCGCCTGACGGCTTGCGGATGCCCTTGCCGTGGATCCGGTACGTGTCGCCGGTCTGGGTGCCCTCCCGCACCGGCACGGTCACCTCGCCGTCCAGGGTGGGCACCCGCACCTCGCCGCCCACCGCGGCCTCCAGCAGTCCCACGGGCACCTCGCAGTGGACGTCGTAGCCGTGCCGGGTGAAGATGGGGTGCGGCTTGACCGTGACGAAGACGAACAGATCCCCCGGCGGCCCCCCGTTGGCCCCCATGTCGCCCATGCCGACGACCCGCACCCGGTCGCCGTCTTCTACCCCCGGCGGCACCTTGACGGTCACCCGCCGGTGCTGCCGCACCCGGCCCTCGCCGCCGCACTGGCGGCACCGCACCGGCAGCTCCACGCCTTCGCCGCCGCAGCGGGGGCAGGTGCGCACCTGCACGAACCGGCCGAAGAGGGTGTCGCTGACCTGCTGCACCTGGCCCGTGCCCCCGCACATGCTGCACCGCTGGGGCCGGTGGCCCGGCTCGGCCCGGGTGCCGCTGCACCGGGGGCAGATCTCCAGGCGCATCAGGTCCACCGGCACCTCGACGCCGAAGGCCGCCTGCTCGAAGCTCAGCTCCAGGTCGTAGCGCAGGTCGTCGCCCCGCACCGGCGCGGCGCCGGGGCGGGTCCGCACGCTGCCGCCCGTGAAGATGTCGAAGAGGTCGCCGAACAGGTCGCCGAAGCCGCCGAAGCCCCCGGGCCAGGGGCCCGGGCCTGCGGGGCCGGGCGCCGAGCCGTCCGCGCCCGCCGGCCCCTGGCCGTCCATGACGTGGCCGAACCGGTCGTACTGGGCCCGCTTCTCCGGGTCGCTCAAGACCTGGTAGGCCTCGGAGATCTCCTTGAACTTCTCGGCCGCGTCGGGATCCTCTTTGTTGACGTCGGGGTGATAGCGGCGCGCCAGCTCGCGGAAGGCCTTCTTGATCTCCTCCGGGGTCGCGTCGCGCCGGACGCCCAGCACCTCGTAGTAGTCACGTTTGGCCGCCATGGCGTGCCCTCACCCCGCCCGGGCGGGCGCCGTCACCCGCTCTTGCCGCCCGGCCCCGGGTTCTCCACCCGAAACTCCGCGTCGACCACCCGGCCGCCGCCCTGCTTGCCGTCCACCGCGCCGCCCGACGCCGCCCCGTCGCTGCGGCCGCCCGGGCTGCCGCCGGCCGTCGCGTAGACGGCGGTGGTCACCTCGTGCAGCGCCTTGCTCAGCTCCTCCATGCGGTCCTTGATCTGCCGCGCGTCGTTGGACTCCATGGCCTGGCGCAGCTGCGAGCGGGCCTGCTCCACCCGCTCCTTCTGCTGGGCCGACACCTTGTCGCCCAGGTCCCTGAGCATCTTCTCGGCGGAGTAGAGGAGGCCGTCGGCCTGGTTGCGCGCCTCGGCCAGCTCCTTGCGCCGCCGGTCCTCCTCGGCGTGGCGCTCCGCCTCCTTCACCATCCGCTGGATCTCCTCGTCGGAGAGGCGGGTGGAGCGCACGGTGATGGCCTGGGAGCGCCCGGTGGCCAGATCCTTGGCGGAGACGTTGACGATGCCGTTGGCGTCGATGTCGAAGCTGACCTCGATGCGCGGCACGCCCCGGGGCGCCGGCGGGATGTCGGTGAGGGTGAAGCGGCCCAGGGTGACGTTGTCGGCCGCCATGGGCCGTTCGCCCTGCAGGACGTGGATCTCCACCGACGTCTGGTTGTCGGCCGCGGTGGTGAAGATCTCCTTCTTGCTGGTGGGGATGGGCGTGTTGCGGGGGATGAGCACCGTCATCACGCCGCCCAGCGTCTCCACGCCCAGCGACAGCGGCGTCACGTCCACCAGCACGATGTCGCGCATCTCGCCCGCCAGCACCGCGGCCTGGATGGCCGCGCCGATGGCCACCGCCTCGTCGGGGTTGACCCCCTTGCTGGGCTCCTTGCCGAAGATCTGCCGGATCTTCTCCTGCACCGCGGGGATGCGGGTGGAGCCGCCCACCAGGAGAATGCGGTCGATCTGCGACGGGTTGAGCTTGGCGTCCTCCAGGGCCCGCATGACCGGCCCGACGGTGGCCTCCACCAGATCGGCGGTCAGCTGGTTGAAGAAGGCCCGGGTCAGGGTGCGCTCCAGGTGGACGGGCCCGCTGGGCCCCGCCGCGATGAACGGCAGGCTGATGGTGGTCTCCAGGAGCGTGGAGAGCTCGATCTTGGCCTTCTCCGCGGCCTCCTTCAGGCGCTGCATGGCGGTGCGGTCCCCGGAGACGTCGATGCCCGTCTCCCGCCTCAGCTCGTCCACGAGCCACCGCACGATGCGCTCGTCGAAGTCGTCGCCGCCCAGCCGGTTGTTGCCCGCCGTGGCCCGCACCTCGAAGACGCCGCCGCCGATCTCCAGGATGGAGACGTCGAAGGTGCCGCCGCCCAGGTCGAAGACGACGACCTTGAGGTCCTCCTTCTCCTTGTCGATCCCGTAGGCCAGGGCCGCTGCCGTGGGTTCGTTGATGATGCGCAGCACCTCCAGACCCGCGATGGTGCCCGCATCCTTGGTGGCCTGCCGCTGGGCGTCGGTGAAGTAGGCGGGGCAGGTGATGACCGCCTTGCGGATGGGGGTGCCCAGGTAGGCCTCGGCGTCCTGCTTCAGCTTCTGCAGGATCATGGCCGAGATCTCCTGGGGCGTGTAGCTCTTGCCGTCGATGGTGACCCGGTGGTCCGTGCCCATCTTGCGCTTGATGGAGATGACGGTGCGCTCCGGGTTCAAAACGGCCTGGCGCTTGGCCGCCTGACCCACCAGGCGCTGGCCGTCCTTGGTCCAGGCCACCACCGACGGGGTGAGCCGGCTCCCCTCCGCGTTGGGGATCACGGTCACCTCGCCGCCCTCCATGACGGCGATGACGGAGTTGGTGGTGCCGAGATCGATGCCGACGATCTTCTCGCTGACCCTGTCAGCCATGGGCGATCCCTTCCTGGCTCTCCGATTGCGTCTGGGACGGGGCTTCCGGCGCCGCCTCGGAACGCCGGTAGACCCCTACCTTCACCATGGCCGGGCGCAGCACCCGGCCCCTGAGGGTGAAGCCGCGCCGGACCTCTTCCAGCACCTGGCCGTCCTGGGAGGGGTCCTCCACCGGCACCGCCTCCACGGCCTGGTGCAGGGCAGGGTCGAAGGCCGCGCCCTGCGCCGTCACCGCCCGGATGCCGGCCTGCTCCAGCGCGGTCAGGAGCTTCTGATGGACCATTCTAATCCCCGTCGCCACCGACGACCATCGCGGGTCGTCGGGCACCGCCGCCAGGGCCCGGTCCAGGTCGTCCACCGCCGACAGAAGCGGCCCCGTCATGCGCTCCACCGCCTCGTCGGCCATTCGCTCCGCCTCGGCGCGGCTGCGCCGGCGCACCATCTCCAGGTCGGCCATCAGGCGCCGGATCTGCCCCTCCAGGGTCCCGATCCGCTCCAGGGCCGCGGCCAGGGCGGCGCGGGTGGCCTCGGCGGAGGCGCCGTCGCCGGAGACCGGCGCCTGCTCCGTCGGCCGCACGTCGTCAGGCGCCACAGGGCCCGCGGGCGGCTGCTCCGGTGCCGGGCCCGATGCCGGCACCTCCCGGTCAGGTTGAGGCTGGACCCGGCCTTGCTCCGGCGGCGCGCCGCCCGCCTGCGGCGCCTCCGGCTCCGGCCGGTCCTCCTGGCTTCTCTCCGGTCGCTCGTGCAGGGCTGCTACCCCCTTCGAACAAGAAGGCCTGCCGGCCTCCGCCGCAGGCCATCCCCGGGACCTGATGTCGGACCTGTCAGTTGTCGCCGGGCAGCCGCTCCAGCGTCTCGCTCAGCATCTCGGCCATGGCCCGCACCGCCGCCACCGTCAGCCGGTAGTCCATGCGGGTGGGGCCGATGAGGCCGATGACCCCCACCGGCCGGTCGCCCGGGCCGTACGGCGCCAGCACCACGCTGCAGCGCTGCAGCTCCGAGACGGGCTGCTCCCGCCCGATGACCACCGAGACGTCGCCCACGTCGCCGCCCATCATCACCTCGACCAGGGTCTGCGGCTCCTGCAGCCGGTCCAGCACCTGGCGGGTGCGCTCCACGTCCCGGAACTCGGGCTGCTCCAGCAGGAACGGCATGCCGTCCAGGTACGCCTGCTCGCCCTCCTGGCCCTGGCCCAGCAGCTCCATGAGAGGCGTCAGCGCCAGCTCCCGCAGCCGCCGGGTCGGCAGCTCGTCGCCCAGCTGCTCCAGCAGGGTGCGGTCCAGATCCCGGGCGGTGGCGCCGGCCAGGGCCCGGGTCAGCACCCCCGACAGCCGCTCCAGCACATCGGCCTGCTCGGTGGCGTCGCTCCACTGCAGCAGGCGGTTGTAGACGAAGCCCGCGTCGGCCACCACCACCAGCAGCACGTGGGCCCGGTCCACGGGCGTGAACCGCACGTGCCGCACCGTCAGCCGCCGCAGCGACGGCTTCAGCACCAGGCTGGCGTAGCGGGTGCGGCGGCTCAGGGTGCGCCCCGCCCGGTAGATGAGCTGGTCGGGGTCGGGCGCGCTGCCCAGCTCCCGGCGCATCTCCTGCTGGACCTCGAGCGGCAGCTCAGGCCGCGGCATCAGCTCGTCGACGTAGAAGCGGTAGCCGCGGTCCGCGGGGATGCGCCCGGCCGAGACGTGGGGCTGCTCCAGGTAGCCCTGCTCCTCCAGGTCCGCCATCTCGTTGCGGATGGTGGCCGGGCTCACCCCGGGCAGGTACTTGCGCGCGACGGTGCGGGACCCGACCGGCTCCGCCGTGTGGACGTAGTCGTCGACAATGGCCTGGAGTATGCGCCGCTTGCGATCCTCCATCCGGCATCCCCAAACCAGCCGCCGGTTAGCACTCGAACGCGACGAGTGCTAAACCCGCCCTCCAGATTACCAGCCGGGGGCCGTCGTGTCAAGAAAACGGCCCTTCGTGCGATACCT
>DATCKV010000180.1:0-1560 GCA_036564285.1 Limnochordales bacterium | reverse complement strand
GCCGTCCGGTCGGGCCTCTCCCGCCTGGCCATCGCGGCCGCGGTGCTGGTGACCGCCCAGGCCCTGCTGGGCGGGGCCAACGTCTTGACGGAACTGGCGCCCGCCGTGGGGGGCGCCCATCTCATCCTGGCCACGGTGGTGGTGGGCCTCCTCGCAGCCGCCGCGGTGGTGGCGAGGGATGCCGCGGACCCGGCGGGCGGGGGGCGGCCGCAGGACCGCTTCGCACAGCCCGGGGTGCGGGCCGGGGCGGTCTCGGCCGCGCTGGCGCTGGTGGTGGTGGGGATCGGCGGCTACGTGCGGGCCCTGGGTGCGTCGCTGGCCTGCACCGACTGGCCGCTGTGCGGCGGGGGCGTGATGCCGCCGCCGGGATGGCCCTTCTGGCTGCAGTGGAGCCACCGGGTCGCGGCTCTGGCCCTGGGCGCGGCCGTCGCGGCGGGCGCGGCCCGCAGCCGGGGCGGGGCGGCGTGGTGGGCGGCGGCGCTGCTCTACGTGGCTCAGGTGGGGCTCGGGGCGGCCGCGGTGCGCTGGCAGCTGCCGCCCGCCGTCCGGGTGCTGCACCTGGGCGTGGCGACCCTGCTGGTAGCCGTGCTCTCGGCCGAGACGGCGCAAGCGTGGCTGAGGGCGGTCCGGGGACGCAGCCATGCTCTGGGCCGGCGGGTCTCGGTTGCCGGCTCCGGCATCGCGATGGGCGGCTGACGCCGCAGCCAGGGGGTGGAGTCGGATGGAGCAGCGGCGAGTCGTGCAGACGGGCCGCGCGCCCGCGGCCATCGGCCCTTACTCGCAGGCCATCCGAGCCGGCGGACTGGTCTTCGTCTCGGGGCAGCTGGGGCTGGACCCGGCCACGGGCCAGCTGGCGGGCGACGTGGAGGCGCAGGCCCGCCAGGCCCTGACCAACCTGAGGGCCATCCTGGAGGCGGCCGGCTCCGGGCTGGACCGGGTGGTGAAGACCACCCTCTTCCTGCGCACCATGGCCGACTTCGAGCGGGTCAACCGCGTCTACGCGGAGTTCTTCCCGGAGGCGGCGCCGGCCCGCTCGACGGTGGCCGTGGCCGAACTGCCCCGGGGGGCCGCCGTCGAGGTGGAGGCCATCGCGCTGGAGGGGGCCTGAGGCCGCTCGGCCTCCTTGAAGAACCACCAGTAGAGGGCCGTGGCCACCACGTAGCAGGCCGTGGTGAGGGAGAAGGCCGGCTCGAAGCCGCCGCGCACCTGCAGCAGCCCGCTCACCACAGGCCCCAGCCCGCCGCGCCCGAGGCTGCCCAGCATGGCCTCCAGACTCGACAGGGTGGCCCGCCGGTGCGGAGCGACCCGCTCCAGGGCGAAGGCCATGGAGACGGGCCCGCCCATGTTCATCAGGGCCGAGCGGGCGTAGTAGGCCACGGTGGCCCATCGCAAGTCGTACGAGAAGGTGAGCACCAGCAGGAAGGGGATGGAGGCCAGCTGCGTCGCCACCACGGTGCGCACCTTGCCGATGCGCCGGGCCAGGGGCGGCGTCAGCAGCGAGGCGGCCCCGTTGAGGATGGAGGTGAAGGCGAAGATGACCCCGATCTGCCCCGGCTCCAG
>DATCKV010000179.1:0-3029 GCA_036564285.1 Limnochordales bacterium | reverse complement strand
CCGACCGGCCGGCACCGGCTCAGCGGTTGGTCTGCGTGGGCTGGGCCGGGTTCTGAACCGTGAGGGGATTGGGCACCTGCAGGGCCTGCTGGAACCCGGCCCGCACCCCGGCTGCCGCCTGCTCGATGAGGGCCTGCTCGGCCGCGGCGATCATGCGGCGCACCATGTGCCCGCCTACCGCGCCGGTGACCCGGGACGGCATGTCGCCCCAGTAGTCGGACTGAGGCACCTGGACGCCCAGCTCGTTGGCCACCTCGTACTTGAACTGCTGCAGGCTGCGGGCCGCGTCCAGCACCAGCGGGCGGTTGCGCTTCTGCCCAAGGGCCACGGACTCGTCACCTCCTTCGCCCGGCTGTAGTCTGGGGCCGGGCCGGAGGCGAATATGGCGGTGAGTTGTTTCCGCGCCTGCCAGCACCCCTGGCCGGCCGTGCGGGGCCGGGGTCTACTTGACGTAGGGCTGCCCGTCGGCCGCCGGCGGCACGACCCGCCCCACCACGCCCGACAGGGCCACCATGGTGGCCACGTAGGGGGCCATCAGCAGGAACTCGGAGGGGATAGGCGTCTGCAGGATCTGCATGCGGATCTGCAGGGAGTCGGCGAAGCCGAAGATGAGGGAGGAGGCGAAGGCGCCGCCCGGGGTCCAGTTGCCGAAGATCATGGCGGCCAGCCCGATGAAGCCCCGTCCGCCCGTCATCACCTCGTCGAAGCGCCCGACGGAGCCGATGGTGAAGTAGGCTCCCCCGATGCCGGCCACCATGCCGCCCAGCAGCACGCTCAGGTAGCGGGTGCGCCAGACGTCGATGCCCAGGGTGTCCGCGGCCCGGGGATGCTCGCCCACCGCCCGCATCCGCAGCCCGAAGCGGGACTTGAACAGCAGCAGGTGGATGGCCACCACCAGCGCCAGCATGATGTAGACGATGAGGCTCTGCTCGAAGAGGGCAGGGCCCAGGATGGGGATGTCGGCCAGGCCCGGGATGCGCACCACGGGCAGCGTGCCGGAGCGGTTGAGATGGGCGAATCGCTCCAGGAACCGGGCGGAGAGGTAGCTGGTGAGGCCGGTGGCGAAGATGTTGATGACGGTGCCCGATACGATCTGATCCACCCGGTACCGGATCGAGAGCACCCCGTGCACCAGCGCCAGCAGGGCCCCCGTCGCCACCGCCACCACCATGCCCACCAGCAGGCTGCCCGTCGCGCTGGAGGCCACCACCGCGGTCAGCGCGGCCGTGAGCATCATGCCCTCGATGGCGATGTTGATGACGCCGGATCGCTCGCACAGCACCCCGCTCAACGCGCCCAGGGCGATGGGCGTGGCGCGCAGCAGCGTGCTGCGCAGCATGCCCACCAGGTTGAGCGACTGGCCCTGCACCGCCCAGACGAGGAAGGCGGCCACCAGGGTCGCCACCGCCAGGGCCACCGCGGTGCCGCCCTTGAAGCCCGGCCACGCCAGGTAGGCCACCCCGATGGCCGCACTGAGCACGGCGCACCCGTAGATGGCCGGCGCGGAGGGGATGACCAGGTCGGGCAGCAGCCACCGGGCCCGGGCGCCGGCGTTGAGGCCGAAGACGGAGACCTCCCCCCACGGGGTGCCGGGGCCGAAGATGGCGGCGATGGCCACCGCCACCAGGGCGGCCACCACCGCGGGGGTCGCGCTGCGCCGGACGATGGGCGCCGAGAGGGCCGCGGCCAGCACTCCGGATCCTGCGGGCGCCGCGGCGGCGGCCGGTCGGCGGGAGAGCGTCTTCATCCCTTACCCCATCCCCGGGTCAGCATGGGGCCGGCCCCCGGCTCGGCCCGCAGGCGGAAGAGGGCCCGGATCAGCGCCGGCGCGGCCACGAAGGCCAGGATCAGCGCCTGCAGGATGGTGATGATGTCGATGGGGATGCCGGCCGCAGACTGCATGCGGGTGGCCCCGCTGCGCAGGGTGCCGAAGAGGAGCGACGCCAGCACCACGCCCGCCGGGTGGCTGCCGCCCAGGAGGGCCAGCGCGATGCTGTCGAAGCCGTAGCCGGGCGAGAAGCCCTGCCCCAGCCACCGGTCCACCCCCAGCACCTGGTTGGCGCCGGCCAGGCCTGCCAGCGCGCCGCTCAGCGCCATGGCCACCACGTAGGTGCGCCCCACGGGGATGCCGGCGGTGCGGGCCGCGCTGGGGTTGGCCCCCACGCTGCGCATCTCGAAGCCCAGCGGCGTGCGCCACAGCAGCCACCAGACCGCCACCGCCAGCGCCAGGGCCAGGAAGAAGCCGACGTGGAAGCGCAGGGGAGGCGGGAAGAGCCTGGGCAGATAGGCGGAGGGCAGCACCTCGGGAGTGATGGGGACGAAGCCGGGCCCACCCCCCGGACCCGGACGCTTCATGGGCCCGTTGAGCAGCCAGTCGCTGAGGCGGAAGGCGATGTAGTTCATCATGATGGTGTTGACGACCTCGTGAGCACCGGTGCGGGCCTTGAGATAACCGGGGACGGCAGCCCAGACCGCCCCCGCGGCCGCCCCAGCCAGCAGGGCCAGGGGGAGGTGAAGCCACGGCCCCAGGCCCTTGACGGCGTAGCCCACCCAGACCGACGCCAGGGCTCCCATGAAGAGCTGGCCCTCGACCCCGATGTTGAACAGCCCCGCGCGGAAGCCCAGCGCCACCGCGAGCCCCGCGAAGACGTAGGGCGTGGCTGTCACCAGACTCTCCGACACGGCGTAGGCCGAGCCCAGCGAGCCCTCGAAGAGGGCCTCGTAGGCCATCGCCACGCTGCGCCAGGTGGCGCCCAGGGCGCGGCCGGGGTCCCGCAGGAAGCCGGCCCAGGCCCGGATCACCTCCACGTCGGTGACCACCACGATGAAGGCGCCGGCCACCAGGCCCGTCGCCACCGCGAGCACGGGCACGGCCGCCGACCGCAGCACCTCCCGGACCCGCCGGCTCATGCCGCGATCCCCGCCATCAGCAGCCCCAGCCTGTTGCGGTCGAAGCGCTCCCGCTCCTCCAGGGCCACGATCCGCCCCCGGTACATGACCGCGATGCGGTCGCTGAGGGCCAGGATCTC
>DATCKV010000178.1:0-3482 GCA_036564285.1 Limnochordales bacterium | reverse complement strand
CGGAGCTGGACGGCGGGTCGGCCCTGGTGGACCTGGTGGCGCGGCTGCCCCGCAGCGACCAGACGTTCCGCGCCCTGGTGGAGATCTTCCGCCGGCTGCGCTGGGAGGACGACGGCAAGATGGTGGCCCTGGCCGCGCTGGCCGACTACGGCGACAGCCGCGCCGCCCAGGTGCTGCGCCAGGCCCTGGAGGACCCCCGTCTTCCGCCGGGCGCGGCCCGCCGCGTCCTGGAGTCGGCGGTGCGCCGGCTCACGTCGGGGCGCCGCCGCAGGGCGCCTCGGAGCCGCCGGGCGGCCCGCTGAGGCAGCAGCCCGTCAGGTGCCCGCCGGCTCCGGCGCCGCGCCGGCGGCGACATAGGCCTCCAGCAGGCGGCCCGTGGTGCTCTCCACGTCGAACTGCCCGGCCCTCTCCCGGGCCCGGCGGGCCATGGCCTGGCGCCTGGGGGCGTCCGCCAGCAGGGCCAGCGCGGCCTCGGCCAGGGCGGCGGGTTGGGGCTCGGTCAGCACCCCGTGAAGGCCATCGGTGACCACGTCGGGAAGCCCTCCCGCCGCGGGCGCCACCACGGGCAGGCCCGCGGCCATGGCCTCCACCGCGACCAGGCCCTGGGTCTCCGTGGTGGAGGCGGTCAGGAAGAGGCTGGCCCCGGCCAGGTAGCGGGGCACCGCCTCGGGCGGCACGGGGCCCACGACGTGCAGCCGCCCCGCGAAGGCCGGCTCCCGGGCGGCCTGGCGCAGCTGCGCCAGGAAGGGGCCGCCTCCCACCACCACGGCGTGGCAGCCCTCCATGCCCGCCAGGATCAGGCGCAGGGCCTGCACCAGCACCGGCATGTTCTTCTCCCGGGCCAGTCGGCCCACGTGCACCACCACGGGGGTGGCGGGGTCGAGTCCCAGCCGCGCCCGCAGCCAGCTCCCGCCGGCCTCCCGGAAGGGCCGCAGGTCCAGTCCCGTCGGCACCACGGTGACGGGAGCCGTGGAGCCGTACAGGCGAGGCAGCATGGCGGCGATGGAAGGGGTGGGGGCGATGACCCGGTCCACCGTGCGGCAGAAGGCTCCCACCCGCCGCAGGATGGCGGGCACCAGGGCCCATCCGGGCAGCAGGCCGTAGTGGACGTACTCGTGGTACAGGGTGTGGTGGGTGAAGAGCAGGGGGACCCGCAGGCGGCGGGCCACCCACCGGGCCAGGACGGCGGTCACGAAGGGGCTGTGGGCGTGCACCACCGACGGAGGCCGCTGCAGCAGCGGCACCAGGGCGCGCCGCCACGGCAGGGGCAGCCGGAAGACGGGCTGCCCGGGGGCGGGCAGGGAGGGCAGGCGCACCACCAGGGCGCCGGTCTCGTCGGGGCCCGAGGCGGCGTGGCGGGGGTAGGCCGGCGCCACCACCACCACCCGGTGGCCCCGGCGCACCAGGCTGGCGGCCGTGAGCCGGATGGACTGGACGACGCCGGAGACGTAGGGGGTGTAGCTGTCGGAGAAGAAGGCAATGGTCATGGTTGCCCTTTCGACGACCACGCTCGTTCAGTTTTGAGATCGGCTGTGCTAATATAACGTAAGAGTCCGGCGCTGCACAGGTGGGGTGCCGCGAGGCCCGTCACGACGCCCATCGCCCGATGGCGCGCCGGACGACGGGATCACGCGCAGGGGGGCGCCATCGGTCATGAGAGCCACTTCAGGGGTGGGCTGCGCTCTGCCGGCCCCGGAGGGGAGGCGGCCGGTGTGGGCGAGGCCGTGAAAGCGCTCACCATCGCTCGCCGCCAGGGCATGACCATCCGGGTGGCCGGGGAGTCGGGCGAGGGAGTCATCACCGCCGGGGAGATGCTGAGCTGGGCGCTGGCCCGGGCCGGCCTGTGGGTGACCACCTTCCGCACCTACCCCGCCGAGATCAAGGGCGGCCCGTGCATGTTCCAGGTGCGCTTCGACCGCAAGCCTCTGGAGTCGCCGACGGGCCCGGCCGACGTCCTCATCGCCTTCAACGACGAGGCGGTCGCGCTGCACCAGGACGCGGTGCGCCCGGGGGGCGTCATCCTCTACGACCAGCACGACGACGGCAGCGAGCCGCCCGGGCTGCGTTCCGACGTGGTGGCCCGGGCGGTGCCGTTCGGCAAGGTGGCCCTGGAGAGCCTGCAAAACCGACTGGCCAAGAACATGGTGGCCCTGGGTGCCACCTACGCGGCCATGGACCTCCCCCTGGACTCGGCCCGGGAGTTCGTGGCGCGCCGCTTCGCCTCCAAGGGCGAGGGCGTGGTGTCGGTCAACGTGCGGGCCCTGGAGCTGGGCTACCAGCTGGCCCGGGAGCGGCTGGCCGGCCTGGGGCGGCTGGCGGAGCTGTCCGAGGGCGAGGCCGTATCGGCCGACGGCAGCGCCGGCCCGGAGCGGGTGGTCATCTCCGGCAACCAGGCCCTGAGCATCGGCGCCATCGCCGGAGGCTGCCGGTACTACGCCGGCTACCCTATCACGCCGGCCAGCGACATCCTGGAGTTCATGGCGGCTCACCTGCCGGCCTTCGGCGGGCTGGCGCTGCAGACCGAGGACGAGATGGCGGCGCTGGCCTCGGCCCTGGGCGCCTCCTTCGGCGGCGTGCCGGCCATGACGGCCACGTCAGGGCCCGGGCTGTCGCTGATGGTGGAGCTCATCGGGCTGGGGGTCATGAGCGAGCTGCCGGTGGTCATTGTCGACGTGCAGCGGGCAGGGCCCAGCACCGGCATGCCCACCAAGACCGAGCAGGGCGACCTCAACCTGGCCGTCTACGGCGGGCACGGCGACGCCCCGCGCATCGTGGTGGCGCCGGTGAGCGTGGCCGACTGCCTGGAGGTGGGGCGGCAGGCCTTCCGGCTGGCCGGGCGCTATCAGACGCCAGTGGTGGTGCTCAGCGAGCTGGTGCTGGCCCAGCGCACGGAGAGCCTGCCCATGCCCAAGGGGGCCAGGCTGGTGCTGCAGCCCGAGTGGGGCGGGCCGGGCTCCGACGGCAGGGCGGATGGGCGCTACGACGGGGAGTACCGCCGCTACGTGGATACAGAAGACGGGATCTCGTGGCGGGCCCTGCCGGGCGACCCGGAGGGGCTCCACGTCATCACCGGCCTGGAGCATGACGAGTTCGGCCACCCCAACTACGACCCCGACATGCACCGGCGCATGTCGGAGAAGCGCCGGCGCAAGCTGGAGGCCCTGCGCCGCCAGGTGGAGCAGGAGCCCGACGGCTGGCTGGTGCGGTTCGGGCACGAGGGAGCCCGCATCGGGCTGCTGGGCTGGGGCTCCACCTACGGCGCGGCCCGGGAGGCCGTGGCCATGGCGGAGCAGATGGGGATCCCGGTGCGGGGGATGTGGGTGAAGCTGCTCTCGCCGCTTCCGGTGCGGGCCGTGGAGGCCTTCCTGCAGGGCCTGGACGCGGTCATCGTGCCGGAGCTCAACGCGGGCGGCCAGTTCGCCAGGTATCTGGAGGCCAGCGGGATCCGGGGCCCCGTGGTGAGCCTCACCAAGTACGAGGGG
>DATCKV010000177.1:0-1618 GCA_036564285.1 Limnochordales bacterium | reverse complement strand
GCCCGGGCCGCGGCCCTGGACCCTCCGGTGCTGGTGCTGGACGAGGCCACGGCCAGCGTCGACAGCGAGACCGAGGCCCTGGTGCAGCGCGCCATCCGGGCCATGGCGGGCCGGCGCACCCTCATCATCGTGGCCCACCGGCTGGCCACCGTGGCCCATGCCGACCGCATCGTCGTCCTGCACCACGGCGAGGTGCGCGAGCAGGGCACGCACCGGGAGCTGCTGGCGCGGCGGGGCCTGTACTACACCCTCTGGCGTCTGCAGGCCCTGGAGGCCGAGGAGCGCCCGGCCTCCTCGGCGGCCGGCGGGGCGGGCCGGCGTCAGGCCGCTCCCAGGTACGCCTCCCGCACCACCGGGTCGGCGGCCACCTCCTGAGCGGGGCCGGCCAGCACGATGCGGCCCGCCTCCAGCACGTAGGCCCGCCGGGCGACCTGAAGGGCCATGCGGGCGTTTTGCTCCACCAGCAACAGGGTGGTGCCCTGGCAGTTGATGTCCTGCAGGATGCGGAAGATCTCGGCCACCAGCAGCGGCGCCAGCCCCATGGAGGGCTCGTCCAGGAGCATGAGCCGGGCGCGGCTCATCAGCGCTCGGCCGATGGCCAGCATCTGCTGCTCGCCCCCTGACAGGGTGCCGGCGTTCTGGCGGCGGCGCTCGGCCAGCCGGGGCAGCAGGGCGTAGACCGCCTCCAGGTCCTCCCGCACCCGGCGCCGGTCCCGGCGGGCGAAGGTGGCCAGCAGCAGGTTCTCCTGGACCGACAGGTTGGCGAAGATGGCGCGGCCCTCGGGCACGTGGGCCACGCCCATGGCGGTGATGCGGTCGGGGGGCAGCCGGGTCAGCTCCTGGCCGGCGAAGCGGATGGAGCCCCGGGAGGGGCGCACCAGCCCGGAGATGGCCCGGAGCGTGGTGGTCTTGCCCGCGCCGTTGGCCCCGATGAGGGCCACCACGTCGCCCTCGTCCACCCGCAGCGAGACGTCCCGCAGCGCCTCGATGCTGCCGTAGCGCACCGTCAGGCCCTGTACCTCCAGCAGCGGCGCCGAGGGCCCGGCAGCCGTCATGCCGCCCCCACCTCCCGGCCCAGGTAGGCCTCCAGCACCCGGGGGTCCCGGCGCACCGCCTCAGGCGGCCCCTGGGCGATGATCTGGCCGAAGTCCAGCACCACCAGCCGGGGGCAGAGCCCCATCACCACCCGCATCTGGTGCTCGATGAGCAGGATGGCCACCCCGAAGTGCCGGTGGACCCAGCGGATGCGCTCCATGAGCCGGTCGGCCTCCGCGGGGTTCATGCCCGCGGCCGGCTCGTCCAGGAGCAGCAGCCTCGGGCCCGGCGCCAGGGCCCGGGCCAGCTCCAGCCGCCGCTGGGCCCCGTAGGGGAGGCTGCCGGCGGGCTCCGCGGCCGAGCCGTCCAGGTCGAACAGGCGCAGCATCTCCATGGCCCGCTGGAAGACCCTGGCCTCGGCCTCGGCGGCGGCCCGTCCGCCCGTCAGCGCCGCGGCCAGGGGGTAGCCTGCCTGGGCGAAGAGCGCCGCCCGCACGTTGTCCAGCACCGAGAGCCCCCGGAAGAGGCGGATGTTCTGGAAGGTGCGGGCGATGCCCAGCCGGGCGATCTGGTTGGGCCTCAG
>DATCKV010000176.1:0-7892 GCA_036564285.1 Limnochordales bacterium | reverse complement strand
CTCCCGGACGCCGGCCCGCTCCGCGTCGGCGGGGTGCAGCCAGATGGCCAGGGGCTCCCGGTGGGCGGCGAAGGCCGGGTCGAAGGCCACGGTGCCGCCTCCCGCATACAGCCGCACCAGGGGCGCCACCCGCCACGGCCGCTCCGCCGGGAAGCCCGGCCGCCCGTCGGCCGCGGCCGGCGCCGAGGCCGGGGGCCCCCAGAGCCGCCGCGCCTCATCCACCGCCAGGGCCGGCAGCGGCTCCGACCACGACGGAGGCGCCTGGGGCCGCCCGTCCCGGGCCAGCCGCGCCAGGATGGCCGACAGGATCTCGCCGTCGGCCCGGCCCCGGCCGTCGGCCGGCAGGGCCGCCTCCAGGCGGTGGGGCGTGCCGTCCAGGTCCACCAGCGTGCCGCCCCGCATCGCCGCCGGCAGGGCCGGCAGCACCAGGTCCGCCGCCGCCGCGGTAGCCGTCACGAAGAGGTCCTGCACCACCACGAAGGGCGTGCGGGCCAGGGCCTCCTCGACCAGGGAGCGGTCCGGGAACGTCTCCAGCAGGTTCGCGCCCACCAGGTAGAGCACCTGGATGCCGCCTTCGGCCGCCCGCCGGAGGATCCCGGCGGTGTCGAGCCCTCCGGGGCCGGGCAGCACGCCCGCCGCCTCGGCAGCCCGGCTCTGGGGCTGGTCGCCGGGCACCAGCACGTGCACCTGCCACCCGGCCGCCTCCAGCGCCCCCGCCAGCTCCACCAGCGCTCCGCCTACCGCCGCCGCGCTGCCGTCCCAGGCGCCCCGCCCGTCCCAGATGAGGTAGGCCCGGCCGCCCGCCCGCCGGGCCGCGAAGGCCTCCAGCTCGGCCTGCCAGGCCCGCAGCACGTCGGCCGCCTGCGCGCCCAGCGCGGGCCGGTGGTGCAGCTGCCCGGGGTAGCGGGGCCGCACGGGGCCGGCCGCGTAGACGGGGGCTCCCGCCCGCGCGGCCTGCCGCACCGCCAGATCCAGCACCGGCGCCTGCTCCACCAGGGGCTGCCCCACCAGCACCACCAGGTCGGCCCGCTCCAGCCCCTCGGCCCGCCCGGTGCGGCCCGACGGCGAGGCCAGCGAGGCCACCGCCTGGTCCGAGACCCGGTGGTCCCGGTGAGGGGTGCCCACCGCCTCGGCCAGCTGCCGCAGCCTCCACGCCTCCTCGGCCATGAGCCGGCCGCCGCCGGCGATGGCCACGCTCTCGGGGCCGTGGCGCTCCACCGCCTGCCGAAGCGCCTGCACCACCCGGTCCAGCGCGGCCTCCCAGGGCAGCGGCTGCTTCAGCGGGCCCCTCCCCGCCAGCGGCCCCTCAGGGCGCTGCGGCGAGTGCAGGTAGCGGTAGTCGAACCGGCCCCGGTCGCACAGCCACCCCATGCCCCGGAAGCCGGGCACCTCCTCGGCGGGCGTCCCGTACGCGGCCATCATCCCCGGGGCGCCGAAGATGCGCTCCTCGGGCGCCCCCGGGGAGACCACCCGCATCAGCTGGCCGTGGCGGAAGTCCAGGCGCACCGGGCAGTGCACCGAGCAGAGGGTGCAGTACGAGGCCACCGGGCTCAGGTCCCACGGCCGGGCCCGGAACCGGTAGACCCGGGAGGTGAGCGCGCCCACCGGGCACAGCTCAATGGTGTTGCCGGTGAAGTAGTGGTCGTAGGGACGCCCGTCCGCGGTGGTGATGAGGGTGTGGATGGCCCGCTCGCTCACCACCAGCTGCGCCTCCGCGGCCACCTCGTCGTCGAAGCGCACGCAGCGCCGGCAGAGGATGCAGCGCTCCTCGTCCAGCACGATGAAGGGCCCCAGCTCCACCGCCTTGCGCCGCCGCACCTTGCCGTCGGCCAGGCGGCTGACGGCGGGCCCGTACTTGAAGGTCAGGTCCTGGAGCTCGCACTCGCCCCCCTTGTCGCAGACCGGGCAGTCCAGGGGGTGGTTGATGAGCAGGAACTCCAGGACCGCCTGCTGCATCTCCCGCACCTCGGGGTCCCGGGTGGAGACCGCCATGCCGTCGGCCACCGGCGTTGTGCAGGCCGGCACCAGCTTCGGCATCTTCTCCACCTTCACCAGGCACATGCGGCAGACGCCGGCCGGCTTGAGCCGGGGGTGGTAGCAGAAGACCGGGATGTGCACGCCCGCCTGCCGCGCCGCCTCCACCAGCAGGGTGCCGGGCGGCACCTGCACGGTGCGGCCGTCGATGGTGACCGTGACCCACATGCCCGCGCCGCCGGCCTCGCTCATGCCACATACGCCTCCTGCACGCAGCGGCCCAGGGTGACGTGGGAACGGTACTCGTCCATGAAGTACTTGAGGCTGGAGCTCAAGAAGCCCACCCCCGCGTCGGCCAGCGGGCAGATGGTGCGGCCGGCAATGCGGGAGGGCAGGCTCTGGAGCACCTCGATGTCCTCAGGGCGGCCGCCCCCCTGCTCGATGCGCCGCAGCACCCGCGCCGCCCAGTGGAGCCCCTCCCGGCACGGCGTGCACTGCCCGCACGACTCGTGCGCGTAGAACTCGGCCAGCACCCGGGCCGCCTCCACGATGCAGTCCCGGTCGTCCAGGACGATGACCCCCGCCGAGCCCAGCATGGAGCCTGCCTGGGCCACGGAGTCGAAGTCCATGGCCACGTCCAGGTGCTGCTCCGTCAGGATGGGCGAGGAGCCCCCGCCCGGCTGCACCGCCTTGATGCGCCGGCCCGGCTCCAGGCCGCCGGCGTGCTCGAAGAGGATCTCCCGAAGCGGCGTGCCCAGGGGCAGCTCGTAGTTGCCCGGCCGGCGCACCCGGCCGCTGACGGAGAAGATCTTGGGGCCCGGGCTGCGGGGGCTGCCGATGGAGGCGAACCAGGCCGCCCCCCGGCTGATGATGGAGGGCAGGCAGGCCAGGGTCTCCACGTTGTTGACCACCGTGGGCTGCCCGTACAGCCCCGACGTGGCCGGGAAGGGCGGCTTGAGCCGCGGCTCGCCCCGGCCTCCCTGCAGCGAGCTCAGCAGCCCGGTCTCCTCCCCGCAGATGTAGGCGCCGGCGCCCCGGTGCACCACGATCTCCAGGGAGAAGTCGGATCCCAGCACCCGGCGGCCCACGTAGCCCCGCTCCCGGGCCCGGGCCAGGGCCCGCTGCAGCACCTCGTAGGCCTGGCGAAACTCGCCCCGCAGGTAGATGAAGGCTCGCGCCGCGCCGATGGCGTAGCCGGCCAGCATGATCCCCTCGATGACCAGGTGCGGGTTGCGCTCCAGCAGCAGCCGGTCCTTGAAGGTGCCGGGCTCGCTCTCGTCCGCGTTGCAGATGAGGTAGCGGGGGCGGCCGTCGTTGGGCAGGAAGCTCCACTTCCGCCCCGTCGGGAACCCGGCGCCGCCCCGGCCCCGCAGGTTGGAGTCGGTGACCTCCTTCTGCACCTCCTGGGGGGTCATCTGCCGCACGGCCTTGCGCAGGGCCTGGTAGCCGCCCTGCGACTCGTAGACCTCCAGCTCCTCCAGCGCCAGCCGGCCGATGCCCGCCGTCAGCACCGGTTCAAAGGGCACGGCCATGCGCGCTCGCCTCCTCCTGCGACGGGCCCGGCCCCGTGCCGGCGGAGGCACCGTCGGGCGGGGCCGCTGCCTCGCCCGGTAAGGTGGCCCGGTCCGCCAGGCTGGCCGGCGGCACCCCCCGGCGCAGCGCCTCCAGGACCCGGTCCACCTTCTCGGGCACCGCCCGGTGCACGTAGTACCCGTTGACCTGCATCACCGGCGCCTGGTCGCAGGCCGCCAGGCACTCCCCCGTCACCTGCAGGGTGAAGAGCCCGTCCGGCGTGGTCTCCCCCGGCTCCACCCCCAGCCGCTGCCGCAGGTGCTCCACCAGGCCCCGCGCGCCGCCCAGCACGCAGGCCAGGTTGGAGCAGACCGTCAGGGTGTAGCGGCCCTGGGGGCGCCGCCGATACAGCGCGTAGAAAGAGGCCACCGACTCCACCTGGGCCGGGGTCATCTCCAGGATCTCGGCGATGGCCTCCACGTCCTCCTGGGCGACGTACCCCCGCTCCTCCTGCGCCAGGTGCAGCAGCGGCATGATGGCAGAGCGGCGCTCGGGGTAGCGCTCCAGGATCTCGGCCACCTGCTCCCGGCGGCGGGCCCATTCGGGCGTCATGGAACTCAGCGGTCCACCTCTCCGAAGACGGGATCGATGCTGGCGATGATGGCCACCATGTCCGCGATGAGGTGGCCCTTGAGCAGCGTCGGCAGCGCCTGGGTGTTGTAGAAGGACGGGGGCCGCACCCGCACCCGCAGGGGCCGGTTGCCCCCGTCGGAGACCACGTAGAAGCCGATCTCGCCCCGGGGGCTCTCCACCGCCTGGTAGACCTCCCCCGCCGGCACGTCGAAGCCGTAGGAGACCAGCTTGAAGTGGTGGATGAGGGCCTCCATGCTGCGCTTGACCTCTTCCTTGGGCGGCAGCACGATCTTGCGGTCCTCCACCCGCCACGGCCCCTCGGGGAGCCCCTCCAGCGCCTGCTGCACGATGCGCGCGCTCTGCTCCATCTCGGCCATGCGCACCACGTAGCGGTCGTAGACGTCGCCGTGCCGGCCCACCGGCACCTCGAAGTCGAACTCCTCGTACCCGCTGTACGGGAAGGCCTTGCGCACGTCGTACGCCACGCCGCTGGCCCGCAGGTTGGGCCCCGTCAGCCCCCAGGCGATGGCGTCGTCGGCGGAGATGGCCCCCACCCGCTGGATGCGGGAGAGCCAGATGGGGTTCTCGTCCAGGATGGCCCGCAGCTGCGCCATGCGCCGGGGGAACTCCCGCAGCCAGCCCCCCACCATCCGGGCGAAGGAGGGGGGGATGTCCCGGGCCAGCCCCCCCACGCGGAAGTAGCTGGGGTTCATGCGGGCGCCCGCCGTCTCCTCGAAGATGTCGAGGATGCCCTCCCGCAGGTCGAAGCAGTAAAAGAAGATGCTCTGGGCGCCCAGGTCCAGGGCGTGGGTGCCGAGCCAGACCAGGTGGCTGGCGATGCGCTGCAGCTCCGTCAGGAGCACCCGCACGTATCGCGCCCGCCGGGGCACCTCGATCCCCAGCAGCTTCTCCACCGCCAGCACGTAGCCCAGGTTGTTGGAGAGGGGCGACAGGTAGTCCATCCGGTCCAGCACCGTGATGGCCTGCTGCCAGGTGAGGTTCTCCGCGTGCTTCTCGATGCCGGTGTGCAGGAAGCCGATCTCGGCCTCGGCCTGGGCGATGCGCTCCCCGTCCAGCTCCACGATGAGCCGCAGCACCCCATGGGTGCTGGGGTGGTGGGGGCCGATGCTGACCGTCATCCGCTCCTGGCCGCTCTCGTCGATCCACCGCTCGGTGCCCACCGTACTCATGCGCCGCCCTCCTTCCGGGCAGGGCTGCCGTCCTGGGCCCCGGCCGCAGGGGCCTGGAGCTGGCCCCCGGGCCCGTCGGCCGGCGGCCCGTCCAGGCGCAGCGGGAAGAAGCGCTGGCGCAGCGCCTGGGGCGTGCCCCTCTGGCGGGGGCCCCGCAGCGGGTAGTCCTTGCGGAGCGGATGACCCTCCCAGTCGTCGGGCATCAGGATGCGGCGCAGGTCGGGATGGCCCTCGAAGCGGATCCCGAACAGGTCGAAGATCTCGCGCTCGGCCCAGTTGGCCGAGGGCCAGAGATCGCTCAGGGTGGGCACCACGGGCTCGGCCTCCGGCAGCGGCACCCGCACCCGGATGCGCCGCAGCCCCCGCACGTCCAGGAAGTGGTAGACCACCTCGAAGCGCTCCTGGGGCGGGCGCCGGCCCAGGTAGTCGACGCCGCCCACGTCCAGCAGCATGGCGTACCCGTCATCCTTCAGGGCGCGCGCCACGTCCCGGAGCGCGTCTGGCCGCACTTTCACAACCGGCATGTCAAGAGAGGCGGGCAGCGGCTCCACCGCGTCCCCGAAGCGCTGGGCCAGCCGTCCCACCGTCTCCAGGGCCGCCCGCACCGAGGCCGCCGCGGCCCCGGCAGCCTGAGGCCCCTGACGGGCCGTCCCGCTCAGGCCGTCGCCTGCCACGATCGGATGCCCGCCTTCTCGTCGCCGGAGCGGATGCGCCCCTGCAGCTTCAGGATCGCGTCCAGCACCGCCTCGGGGGTCGGCGGGCAGCCGGGCACGTAGACGTCCACCGGGATCACCTCGTCGACCCCCTGCACGATGGCGTAGTTGTCGAAGATGCCGCCGCTGGAGGCGCACGCCCCCATGGCGATGACCCACTTGGGCTCGGCCATCTGCGCGTACAGGCGGCGGATGACCGGGGCCATCTTGTGGGAGACCCGCCCCGAGATGATCATGAGGTCCGCCTGGCGGGGCGAGGCCCTAAACGCCTCGGCCCCGAACCGGGCCGCATCGTAGCGGGGCGAGACCAGGTTCATCATCTCGATGGCACAGCACGCCAGCCCGAAGGTCATGGGCCAGATGGACGAGCGCTGGGCCCACCGGGCGAACTTGTCGACGGTGGTCAGGAAAAAGGGCGTGCCCATCACTTCCATTCGAATCCCCCCTTCTTCCAGACGTACGCGTCGCCGATGGCCAGGATGGCCAGGAAGAGCCCCATGACGGCCAGCCCGTAGGCCCCCAGCTCCCGCACCTGCACGGCCCACGGGTAGAAGGCGACCGTCTCCACGTCGAAGATGACGAAGAGCATGGCCACCACGTAGAACTTGACCGGGAACCGGCCCAGGAGCGGGGGGGTGGGATAGCCGCTCTCGTAGGGCTCCACCTTGAGGGGGTCCGGGCGGCGGCGTCCGACCCGCCCTGAGAGGATGCTGATGGCCAGGGCGACCGCGAGCACCACCGCCAGGTAGACCGCGAGCGCGCCGTAGGCCTCCACCGTCGGTCAAGCCCCCCGAGCCCCGGATCGACCGCGCCCGTCCCGCCGTGGACGGATGCCTGCCGGCCGGCGCTCTCATTTGTGAAGGCCGGCACGAAGCAGGCCCAATAAAAGCCGGGTCATGGCCGTCGACCCGTTGTCATGAAACCCCAGCCGTCTCTGGACAGTATAAACGACGGCCTACCCGGTTGCAATGCTCGTCATCCGCGCCGGCCCTCAGGCGCGCCTGCCCGGCCGCCCGCCCGGCAGGGAAGGCGGGCCGAAGGGAAAATCCAGCCCATATGGCACGGCTCGTGGTGGTGGCCAACCGCCTTCCGGTCAGCGTCGCCGTGCGCAGGGAGGGCCTCCGGGTCTCCCCCAGCCCGGGCGGACTGGCCTCGGGTCTGTCGTCGTGCTTCCGGCCCGAGCGGGACCGGTGGGTGGGCTGGCCCGGCATCGCCGCCGAGCGCCTGGATCCGGACCAGCGCCGGCGCCTGGAGGCCGACCTGCGGGCCCGGGGGCAGGTACCGGTCCTTCTGAGCCAGGAGGAGATGGACCGCTTCTACCTGGGCTTCGCCAACGGCACCTTCTGGCCCCTGGCCCACTACTTCCCCACGTACGCCGTCTACGACCCGGCGCTGTGGGAGGCGTACCGGCAGGTCAACGGCCGCTTCGCCGACGCGGTGCGGGAGGTGGCGGAGCCGGGCGACGTCATCTGGGTGCACGACTACCACCTGATGCTGCTGCCGCAGCTCCTGCGGCAGCAGCTGGGGCCGGGCGCGGCCATCGGCTTCTTCCTTCACATCCCCTTCCCCGCCTTCGAGGTCTTCCGCGCCCTGCCCTGGCGCCGGGCCATCGTCGAGGGGCTCCTGGGCGCCGATCTGGTCGGCTTCCACACCTACGACGACGTGCTCCACTTCCTGGAGGCCGTGCGCCGCCTGACGGGGGTCTCCGACCACGTGGGACGCATCACCTGGGACGGGCGGGTCGTCGCCGTCGACGCCTTCCCCATGGGGATCGACGTGGAGCGCTGGGGCGGCGCCGGCGGGCAGGCCGACGTCCGGGAGCAGATGGCCCGGGTGCGCCAGCAGCTGGGGAGTACCCGGGTGGTCCTCT
>DATCKV010000175.1:0-12108 GCA_036564285.1 Limnochordales bacterium | reverse complement strand
TCGGCGACCCACTCCATCAGCTACTACATCTACAAGGTCGGGCTCAGCTACGGCTGGGACATCGGCTATGCGTCGGCCCTGAGCCTGCTGCTGTTGCTGGTGGTCTCCGTGCTGGTCAACCTGCTCATCCGCGGCCTGCGCCTGCGGGAGCTCCTGGGCTTTTGAGGCCGGGACGGGGGGATGGCGGCGTGCGGGTCGTCTCGTCGGTGCTGCGGTACGGTGCCATCGGGATCGCGCTGCTCTTCTTCCTCTTCCCCGTCTACTGGGTCGCCATCACCGCCTTCAAGGTGAGCGCCGAGTGGTTCACCTGGCCTCCCATCGTGCTGCCCCGGCGCCTGACCCTGGGCAACTTCCTGGGCACCGAGGGAGGCTTCTCGGGAAGCCTGGCGACGGCCATCGAGGGGATCGTGCCCTACCTGCGCAACAGCGTGGTGGCCGCGCTGGGGACCGCGGTGCTCTCGACGCTCCTGGGGAGCCTGGCGGCGTATGCCATCTCCCGCTTCAAGGTGGGCGGCATGGGGCTGGCCTCCTGGATCATCTCCGTGCGCATGCTGCCGCCCATCGCAGCCGCGCTGCCCGTTTACGCCATCTTCCTGCAGCTGCACCTGGTCAACACCGTCTGGGCGGTGATCATGGCGCACCTCATCTTCACCGCGCCGTTCTCGACCTGGATCCTGCTCAGCTTCTTCAACGAGATCCCCCGGGAGCTGGATGAGGCGGCCTGGGTCGACGGGGCCTCGCCGGCCACGGTCTTCTTCCGGGTGGTGCTGCCGCTGTCGGCGCCGGGGCTGGCGGCCGTGGCCTCCCTGGCCTTCATCCAGAGCTGGGGCGAGTTCTTGATGGCCCTGGTGCTCACCAGCTCCTCCGATGCCCAGACCCTCCCGCTCTTCCTGGGACGCTACATCACCGGCTGGCGCATCGCCTGGGGCCCCCTGGCGGCCGCGGGCCTGGTGACCATGGTACCGGTGGTGGCCTTCTCCCTGGTCATGCAGCGCTACCTGATCCGGGGGCTCACCTTCGGCGCGGTCAAGTACTGACGCCAGGAGCCTGCGGGCCGCTGCCTTGCCCCACCTCGCCGGAGGGGTGTAGCATGGCGGGCGAGGTGAGCGCCGTGCGGGCGGTCCTCTTCGACATGGACGGCGTCCTGGTCATCAGCAACCCGCTCCACTTCCGGGCCTGGCAGGACTTCGGCTCGCAGGTGGGGCTTGTCATCACCGAGGAGATGTTCTACCGGGAGTTCTCGGGCCGCAAGAACGAGGAGGCCCTGGAGGCCCTCTTCCCCGGACGCTTCGACCCCGAGCAGCGCCGGGAGCTGTCGCGGCGCAAGGAGGCCCTCTTCCGGGAGCGCTACGTGCCGCTGCTGCCGCCGGTACCCGGGGTGCGGGAGCTGGTGGCCGACCTGCGGCGCCACGGCGTCCCCCTTGCCCTGGCCACGTCGGGACCGCCCGAGAACGTCCAGGCCATCCTGCGGCACCTGAAGCTGGAGGGCGCCTTCGACGCGGTGGTCACCGGGCAGGACGTGCCCGCCGCCAAGCCGGACCCGGCCATCTTCCGGGTGGCCGCCCAGCGCCTCGGCGTGCCGTGCGCCGACAGCCTGGTGGTGGAGGACTCGGTGGCAGGGGTGCAGGCCGCTCGCGCCGCCGGCGCCGTCTGCCTGGGCGTCTCCACCAGCGAGCCGCCGTCGCGCCTGGAGGAGGCGGGAGCGGCCCACGTGGTGGCCGACTTCGTGGGCGTCGACACGGCGGCGCTGCGGTCCCTCTTCCAGGAGGTGCGGGGGGCGGCCCCCATGGGCCGCCCCGCCGAGCCGGTCGGCTGACCGCCTGCCGGGCGCCCTACGGCTCCCGGCGGATGCGGCCCTCGATGCGGGCGGTCACCGGCTGGGGCAGCTGCCGCAGGTACTCCACCAGCGCGTCGAGGTCGATGGGGCCGACGACCCGCTCCGTCCCCTGACGCAGCACGGTGAAGTTGTCGCCCCCGTCGGCCAGGAAGCTGTTGACGACGACCCGATAGCGCCCGTCGGGCCGGACAGGGGTGCCGTCCTCCAGGAAGATCTCACCCGGGTCGACCCGGTCGCCCACCGGACGATCGGCGTGCCAGGTGTAGCGCAGGCCCGAGATCTGCAGGATGCGGGGCGACGGCTGGTCCATCCACTGCTGCTCCAGCAGCTGCTCGATCTGCTGGCCGGTGAGCGTCATGGCCACCAGGTAGTTGTTGAACGGCTGCACCGTGTACAGCTCGCCCCAGCTGATCTCGCCGGCGTCCAGGTCCGCCCGGATGCCGCCCGGGTTCATGAAGGCCATCTGGACGCCCATCTTCCAGCGCTGGCTGTCGGCGATGAGGTCGCCCAGGGCCGACTCGCCGGCCTCGTTCGGCTGGCGCAGCAGCGGCGCCGCTGCTGTGGCCGCCACCTGCTGCACTCGCGGCGCGACCTGGCGGGCATAGCCCTCCACCATGCTGCGGATGGCGGGATCCGGGGTGATGCCCGGGGCGTCGGCCACCGTGTCGACGATCTCGGCCTTCTTGGCGATGACGTCCTTGTACGTGCGGTCGATGACCAGGTCGACGTCGGCGAAGGCCGTGCCGTTGGAGCATGCCTGGGTGACCAGCTTGGTGCCGACCATGCCCTGGTAGCACTGGTGGGTGTGGCCGGAGAGCACCACGTCCACCTCGTCGTCCATGCGGAAGACCAGCGGCACGATGGCTCCCGTGACCCGGCCGGAGCGGTGGCCCTCGCCGCCGCCGTGGAGGAGCACGACGATGGTCTCCACGCCCCGCTGCTTCAGCTCCTGGACGTAGCGATTGACGGTCTCCACCTCGTCCAGGAAGGCCAGACCCTGGACGCCACTGGCGGTGACGATGGAGGGGGTCTCCGACGTGACGACCCCGATGAAGCCGATGGGTACGCCCTGCACCCAGCGGATGGCGTAGGGCGGCAGGACGGGCTCACGGGTGTCGGCCCGGACGACGTTGGCGGCCAGGTACTGGACCCGGGAGCCGTCGAAGCAGCCCGTGGCAGGGTGGCAGCCGCCGTACTGCAGCCGCAAGAGCTCCCGGATGCCCTCGTCGAGCTCGTGGTTGCCCACCGTGCCGTACTCGAAGCCCATGGCCTGCAGCACCGACAGGGTGGGCTCGTCCTGAAGGAGTGCGGAGATGGGGGGACTGGCGCCGATCATGTCGCCCACGTGCACCTTGAGGGTGACCCCGCCGTCCTCCTGGCGCGCCTGCTGCTCCCGCGCCTGCAGGTAGGCCGCCAGCACCGCCGCGCCCCCCATCGGCCTGCCGCCGACGATGCGTGTCTCCAGGGCTCCGTGGAAGTCGTTGATGGCCAGGAGCTGCACGTGCAACGGCCTATCGGGCTCCTCGGCCGCGGCTGCCGGCCACGCGGCTCCGGCAAGCGCCACCACCGCGAGCCACGACGCGACCCGCCACGCCAGCGTGGGGGCCCGACTCCGGCCCGCGACGGCCCGAACCGGCATCTCCCCCTCACCCCTCCTCACGGAACGCGGCGGCAGCCGGAAAGCCCGCCTGCCGCCGCACCGTCTGCGCCCCTTGCGGCGCCTGGCCTCCTTCGAGGGGCGGGGGGAGCCCTCCTGCGGGGCAGGAGGCGCCGGCCGACCGGGGGGAGGGGGCCCCTCAGCCGGCCCGGATCTCCTGCCTCATGAAGGCGATGTAGGCGATCATGAAGCAGATGAGCATGGCCGCCGCCAGGCCCGTCAGGTGAGGCCAGATGAGCAGCAGGCTCTGCCCCAGGGGCAGCGGCGCGCCCGGCACCGCGCCGATGACCTGCTCCAGCAGCAGCGGGCCCAGGGCCCTCACCTGCGGGTTGAGCAGGGTCTCCACCGCCTCGCCGTACAGCAGCGTGGGGGAGAGGCGGTTGAGGGCCAGGTTCCACTGGGCGTTGCGGAGCACCTGCATGGCATCCTGGGAGTCGCGCACGGGGGCTACGGCGTCGGCCACGAGCCCGAAGAGGAGCGAGGCGAAGACGCTGAAGAACAGCCACACGGCCAGGCTGGCCAGCGCCGAGGCCACCGTCTGGCGCAGCACCGTCGAGAAGAGGATGGCGAGGCTCAGCCAGAAGCCGATGTAGATGACGGTGACGGCCAGGAAGACCACCAGCCGCAGGAACTCCTCCAGGGTGGGCGGCACGCCGGTCAACAGCAGCCCCAGCCCGCCCACCAGCCCGCCCAGCGCGAAGATCATCAGCGCCAGCGCCGCCAGCCCCGCCAGGAACTTGCCGTTGATGACAGCGTCGCGGTAGATGGGCTGGCTGACCAGGCGGCTCAGCGTGCCCCGGGCGCGCTCGCCGTTGATGGCGTCGAAGGCCAGCGCGATGCCCAGCAGCGGCCCCAGGAACTCCACGAAGAACGTGAAGGGCGGCAAGGAGCTGCCGCCGGTGGTGAACAGCCGCAGGAATACGAAGGGATCGCTCGCGGACTGCTGGGTCAGGGTGTCCCGCAGGGTGCGGGCGCCCACGTACATGGCCGCCAGCCCGGCCACCACCACCAGCGCGACCAGGATGGCGAACCGGTGGCCGCTCAGGTGGTCGGCCAGCTCCTTGCGGTAGACCGCCCCGAGGCCGGGGGACCAGCCGGGCAGGCGCGGCCTGGCCCGCTCACGGTCGACTGCCGTCCGTGGCGCCCGCACGGCGGTGGCCATCGCGCACCCCTCCCTCGAAGTAGATGCGGTAGATGTCGTCGAGGCCGTAGGTGTGGAGCCTCAGGTGCCGCAGCGACAGCCCGCCCGTCACCAGGGCCCGGGCCACCTCGGCCCGCACGTCCTGGCGGCAGCTCAGCACGAGCCCGTCGGCGTCGACCTGCACGTCCAGCACCCCGTCGAGGCGCCGAAGCAGCGTCTCCGCCCTGGCCTGCTCGCCGGGCGCCACTCCCACTTCCAGCACCAGGGGGGCCGATCCGGCCAGCTGGCGGGCCAGCTCCTCCACCGGCCCCTGCGCGATGAGGCGGCCCGCCACGAAGATGCCCACCCGGTGGCAGATGCGCTGCACCTGGTGGAGCAGGTGGGAGGAGAGCAGCACCGTCACCCGCTCCTCCCGGGAGAGGCGGGCGATGAGCTGCAGCACCTCCTCCACGCCCTGGGGGTCGATGCCCAGGGTAGGCTCGTCCAGGATGACGATGCGCGGGCGCTTGACCAACACGTCGGCCAGGCCCAGGCGCTGGCGCATGCCCCGGGAGTACTCCCGCACCCGCCGGTGTGCTGCCTGAGCCAGGCCTACGGTCTCGAGCAGCGACTCGATATGGGCGCGGGCCTCGTTCTCCGGGATGCCGTTGAGCCGGGCGGTGTAGAGCAGGTTCTGGAAGCCGGTCAGGTCGTCGTAGAAGCCCACGTTCTCGGGCAGGTACCCGACCCGCCGCTTCACCTCCAGGGGCTCCCGCAGCGGATCGGCTCCCAGCACCCGGGCGGTGCCGGCCGTGGGCTCCGTCAGCCCCAGCAGCATCAGGATGGTGGTGGTCTTGCCGGCGCCGTTGGGGCCCAGCAGGCCGAAGATCTCCCCCTCCCGCACCGTCAGGTCCAGGCCGTCCACGACGGTGCGGGAGCCGTACCGCTTGGTCAGGCCCCGGGCCTCGATGACCGCGGCCTGCCCGGGCTGCTCCATGCTCCCTCAGCCCCCCTCCCCACGGCGGAGCGGGTCGCCCTCAGCGGCGCCCGTACACCCGGAAGGTGGTGAACAGGCCCGCCACCACCACGGCCACGATGCCGACTCCCACCCAGCCCCACAGGGTCGGGGTCTTGACCGCCACCCGCAGGGTCACGTCCGACGACGCTTCCGCCGCCGAGGCGCGCACGCTGAGGGCGTAGTCGCCCGCGATGGCCCGGCCGTCGGGCCGGATGGTGGCCGTCACCTCTCGCGACTGACCGGCCGGCAGCACGTCCACCTGCTCCGGGTCGAACTTCACCTGCCAGTTGACGGGCGTGCTGGCCGACAGGGTGATGGCGTGCAGGTCGGCGCTGCCCGTGTTGTCCAGCACCAGCTTCACGGGGCTGTCGCGGCCGGCCACCGCGTCCGCGTTGAGGCGTCCGGTGGGGGTCGTCAGCCGCAGCTCGTAGGTGCCCGTGATGACCGCGGTCAACTGCAGCGTCGCCTCGGAGCCGGGGGCCGACGCCCGCAGCATCACCGGGTACTCCCCGGCCGGCACCCGGTCAGGGGCCGTCACCCGCACGTCCAGGCTCTGGGTGGAGCCGGCCTTGACGCCGATGCTGGCCACCTGGCGGCTCTCGAAGCGGGGCGAGATCTCGACCCGCCACCCCTGGGGGGCCTGCGCGTCCAGCTGGTAGGTCTGGTCGTCGCCGCTGCGGTTGGCCAGGTTCACCGGGAATTCGAACTGGGCGCCGGCGGGGCCCCGCAGCTGAGGATAGTCGGTGGTGAGCTCCACGGGCTTCTCGGCGGCCTGCCGGCTTACCCGCAGGCTGAGCCGCAGCCGGGAGGGCCCCGCGGCCAGCACCACGGGATAGTCGCCGGGCGCCGCGTCGGCCGGGATCGTCACCTGGAGGTCCAGGTAGCTGGTGCCGGGGCGGGTGTCCTCCTTGGGCTGCACGTACGCCTGGTGCACCCGGGTGCCCCGGCCCCGGAAGTAGACGTCCCACCCCTTGGGCGCCTGCAGCACCTGCAGGTCCACCACCTGGCCGGTGTCGCCGTAGTTGGTCAGCGTCAGCGAGATGGTCTGAGTCGAGCCGGGCTCCACCGCCATGCCCGGGAAGTCGCTGGTGAGCACCACCGACGGAGCGGTGGCCGCGTGGACGGGCGCGGCAACGAGCGCGATCAGGAGAACCAGCGAGGCGGCACACAACAGACGGGCACTGACCGTGCGAACCTGGCCCACATGCACCGCTGCATCCCCCCACAACCCGTGGCGGAAGCTCGCTCTAACCCCGGATTTTACTCACCGCCTCGACTTTGTCCATCTTGCGTCACGAAGCCCCGTCACCGCTTCAGCCCCAGCGCCCGGTACAGGTCCGGCGTGGCGGCCTCCACCCGCGGCAGCCCCAGCACCCGCTGGGCCTCCTGGATGGCCTGCATGGTGGCCGGCCCCAGCCGTGCGTCGGCCCGGCCGGGGTCAAACCCGTGGCGGCGCAGGGCCCACTGCAGCAGCGGCACGGGGAAGTCCACGGCTCCGGGTCGGAGCGGTGCATCCCAGCTCACCTCGGGCAGCGAGCCCACGATGGTGACAGGGGTGCCCTCGGAGACCCGGTCGAAGAGGGCCTCCACGTCGGCGTTGAACATGCGGATGCAGCCCGCGCTGGCCTGGGTGCCGATGCTCCAGGGTCGGTCCGTGCCGTGGATGCCGTAGCTGCCGAAGGGGATGTCGAGCCCCATCCACCGGCTGCCGAAGACCCCGCCGGCGTAGCCCTTGTCCACGATGCGCCACTCGCCCACCGGCGTCATGCTCAGCGGCCGGCCCACCGCCACGGGCCAGCGGGCCTCCACCCGGCCGTCGCGGTAGAGGGTGAGCACCAGGCGGCTGGTGTCGACCACGATCCAGTAGCCGCCCCGGCGCGCGTCGGGGTGAAGGGGCAGCCCCGGCGGCTGGGGCGCGGCCAGGGCGGCCCGGCGCTGGCTGTCGATGAGGCTTCGGGCCTGCTGTTCGAAGCGCTGCGCCAGGGCCCGGAGCGTCGAGGGGTCGGCCACGCCGGTGGGCGGCAGGCCGTGGGCCTGCTGGAAGCGCCGCACGGCCTCGCGGGTGTGGGGGTCGTACCGCCCGTCGATGGGGTAGGGAAACAGTGCCAGCAGCCGCAGCCCCCACTGGAGCTCCCGCACCGCCTGCGGGTCGTCGGCGCGGCCCGGCGCCCCCAGAGAGGCCACCTCGCCGCAAACCGGGGGCCGGGGAGGCACCGGCTCCCGCGCGGCCAGGGGGCGGGGAGAGGCCACGATGGCGGCGGCGAGGGCGGCGGCCGCAGCGGCCGCAAGGCGCGGGCGGCGAGGGGTGAGGGTCGAGGGCACGGCTGACCACCCCCGGCCTCCCCTATTCCCGGTTCGGCGGGTCCATGCCCGGCCGGCGGCGTCCATGGCTCCCGCGGCCGTGGGGCAGGACAGGCCGGAACAAGCGGCGCGGCTGCAGCGCGGCTCAAGCCCGGGAGCGGCGGGCGGGGAAGACGGGAGGCCTTCCCCGCCCGGAGTCTAGAAGCGCACGCCGAAGAAGTTGGTCAGTGCGGACATGGTGGCGAACGTGGCCCAGAACAGGATCCCGATGACGAGCAACGTCACCGTTCCCCAACCTGGCCTCACCCCTTGGGGCAGGTAGCGGCGGTTGAGGTAGAGGGCGATGGAGCCGGTGAGGGCCAGCACCACGTTGCTCATGTTGGCAGCCAGCAGGATGAGGAAGATGGGCTGAGCCTTGATGCCGTACACCATGACGAACGCGGCCAGGGCCCATGCCACGAACACGCCCAGGACCGTGTAGTACACCCGGCGGATCTGGCCACCCGACCACGTCCGGATCCGAGGGGACGTGAACCAGAGAATGTCGGTGACCGTCCGGGTGAACATGTCGACGGAGCCCAGCTGGGTGGAGAAGAGAATCCAGAATCCTGCCAGGATGGGGACGAACCAGCCGATGGCTCCCACCGCATTGCGCAGCGCATCGGCCTGATAGGCTGCGATGCTCCACTGGGAGAGCTGGCTTCCTCGAGGGATGACGGCGGTGACCAGCACGTTGGGCAGGTACATCCCGATGAAAGCGCCGACCGTGAAGACGCCGATGATGTCGATAAGAGAAAGCTTCCGCCACAGCCGCCAGCGCTTGAGGTTCTCCTCGTCGGGCATGAAGATTTTGCCCGCGGGGGAGACGGTGATCTTCTTGCCCCCGATGGCCGTCGGAATGGCGCCGACCACCTGCCCCATCCCGAAGCCCTTGTCTCGATAGTAGTTACTGATGGTGGTGTTATTGAGCCCGCCGGCCCCTGCATAGCCCGCCAGGGCCGCCAGCAGGGTGATACTGGCGCCTGCTGGCCAGAAGCCGAAGCGGAAGAAGCCGGCCAGCGTCTCTCCCCACGCCGAAGCCGGCGAGACGATGAGGTTGATGGCGATGAGGAAGATCAAGATGAGGCCGATCATGATCCACTGGACGATCTCCAGGGTGCGCTCGATGACCCCGCCGACGGAGACCAGCACCACGCAGAGCAGCATCAGGGCGGCGCCCACGACGATGATGAGGACGGAATCCTCTGGCCCGGCCAGCCTGCCCAGCGAGAGCACGGCCACAGCGGTGGCAGCGGTAAAGGCCCAGCCCGGCCAAGCCCGTTCCAGGAACGAGATGATGACCAGCAGGGTTCCCCAGAAGCGGCTGCCGGGGCGCAGCCTGGCCATGCCCACGAAGATGGGCTCGCCGGTGCACATGGTGTAACGCACCATTTCCAAGTTGAGCACCGTTTGCAAAATGATCGAAACGGTTGCAATCCACAACAGCCCGGGCCCGTACTGCGCCGTCACCGATGGGCCGATGAGCCATTCGCCGCTGCCGATGGCCACGCCCAGGACGATCGCGCTGGGGCCGATGACCCTCAGCACGCTGCGCCAGTCCATCGGCGGAGGTGCGGGCAGATCGGTCACTTCCAGCGCCGGGCCCACCCCGATGGCGTACGTGCGCTCTGCCGTCTTCACCGCGCCGGCCATGGACGGTCCACTCCTTTCCTGGCTAGATGCCGCTTCCCTCATTCGACGCCGTCCGAGGGATTCCTACATATGGAAGTCATCCACCTGGGAGGCCAGGAAAGGGCGCCAGGCGCGGCCGCGTCACACCTCACCCGGCACGGCGGAGGCGCGCATGGGCTGCGGAGCCAGGTAGGGGATCGTCTGGGGGCCCTCAGGCAGGATGCCGACCCGGGCCTGCGGCCCGTACCGCTCCCGGATGAGACGGTGCACCGTCTCCGCCACGTCGTGAATGGGCGTCAGGTGGGCTGCCCGGATGGCCTCGTCACTGAGGCCGTCGGCCTTTACGAAGACGTCGGCTCGCTGGAGGATCATGGCGAGAATCTGAACCTGCCACTGATCCAGCATGGCGAAGCCGGGACGGTGGATCAGGCGCAGGAGCTCATCCGGCGACGAGCCCATCCCCAGCAGCTTCCCGAAGTTCCCGTGGCTGGGGACGCCGTCGGAGCACTCGGCTGCCAGCACAATGGCGCCGCCCGGTTTCACCACCCGGGCTGCGGCGCTCATCCCCTTCACCGACTGGTAGAGATTCTGGTCCAACGGGTATCCGCTGCCTGTGGTCACGACGATGTCGAAGAGCTCGGGCACCGGCTGCATCGCGCTCTCCCGTACGAACGCCATGCCGGCCCGGTGGGCGGCCCACAGGTCTCCCGCGAAGACGCCCGTGATCTGCCGATGGCGGTTGAGCGCGACCTCGACCAGGAAGATCCCCGGCACCTGCCGGGCTACCGCGCTGAACGTCTCGAAGACAGGGTTGCCCTCGGTCACCCCCCACGTGGCGCTGGGGTGCCCGATCATGGCGGCGCTGTGGAGATAGAGGATGTCGTCCCCCTTGGCTACTCCTGGATACAGCAGTTTGGGCCCGCCGCTGAACCCCGCGAAGAAGTGGGGCTCGACGAACCCTGTCAGAATCTTCACGTCCGCCTCGACCACGTGGCGGTTGAGGTGGACGACCGTTCCGTCGGGGAGCGTGGCAGCCGGTACGAACAGCTCGCTCCGGCGGCTGTCGGACTGCTCGATGCGGTAGCTATCCACGATGGAAGCGCCGAGCATGCGTACCAGTTCCTCGCGGGTCTGGGGGCGATGGGTGCCCAGCGCGTTAACGAGCACGATCCGTTCCCTGGGGACGTGCTGCAGCGCCCGAAGGATAACTGGGAGGATCCGGTCACTGGGGGTAGGGCGGGTGATGTCGCAGAAGACGATGGCGACCCGATCCGTCGGGCGTACGAGGTCGCTGAGCGGCGGGGCCCCTATGGGCCGCCGCAGAGCCTGCTCCAGTGCCTCTTCCTCGTCAGGCAGGCCGGGTACGAAGCGCGGCCGCACGACCGAGACGTAGGGATGGTCGATCCGGACGCGCAGGCCGGTCCTTCCGTAGGCGAGCTCGACCTCCACGGCTCCATCCCCCTTGTTGCCGGTTTCTCACCGGAACGGTCCGGATCCTCCCCCGGGGGCGGGGGGAACGCTCGGATCGGGGAGGACGCCGTGGGCGAGTCATAGGCGAAGGGTTAGGAAAAGAGGCTCCGGCGGAGTTCGCCCGGGGCCTCCGGTGTCACTTCCTCCTTCGGCTGCTGCCCTGGGAGCCGTCATCGCCCTTGTGGCTGCCGTGGATGCCGAGCTGTTTGCCGGCGGGCGACATCTCCTGAATGCGTACCCCCACCCTGAGACGCTCCGGTTCCCGAAGCTGTTCCTGCTCTTGCCACCGCGCCGGCTCCGGGCCGGTCTTAGGGCCCCTGAGCACCTCAGCGACGACATGACCCAGAGCGCGGGGGTGAACGCCCAACTGCGCTGCGATCTCGCCCCAACCCAGCCCGTCCTGGCGTAGCTCCAATATGGCAGCGACCTGATCGGGCTGCACCTCGTCTTCCCAACTCGCGAGGCTGTAAAGGATGAGGATTTCACCGATCCCGAGGTCCTGTGCGCGAAGCGCCTTAATCTCCTCTGTGCTGACCCCGAAGTAGGCTGCCATCTCCTCGAGAAGAGCAGACTCCCCGGCGCCGAAGTCGGCCTCGGCCGTCTCTTCAACGCTCCCATCGGGTGGCGGTTCCGTCGTCTCTGCCAGGGCCCGGGAGGAGAACAAAGCGGCGGCAACGACCAGTGCCGCACCCCACGAAGCCCAGCGCGTCAGGGTGCTGCCGTGCCGCGTGGTGCCAGACCTCGGGGTTCGTGTGTAGCGGTATGGCGCTGAGCCGAGGCCGATGGCCACGCTGCCGGGGACGGGAGGGGAGGACGAGCCCTACGTGCCCCTGGGGGTTTGGAACGACCTTCGTGCCGCCCTTGGCGGCCGCCCGTCGACCCGCCGTGTGCGAGCTGGAGCTGGCGGCGGGAATCGAACCCGCGACCTGCGCATTACGAGTGCGCCGCTCTGCCGGCTGAGCTACGCCAGCGCCAGACAAGAAGAAATGGAGCGGACGACGGGATTCGAACCCGCGACCGTCGGCTTGGGAAGC
>DATCKV010000174.1:0-7503 GCA_036564285.1 Limnochordales bacterium | reverse complement strand
CCGCACCAGCTCCGCGATCTTGGCGATGAGGGCGGCCTTGTTGACCATGTAGGGCAGCTCCGTGACCACGATGCGTACCCGCCCGCCCGGCATGGGCTCCGTCGCGAGCCTGGCCCTCACCCGGAGGTGGCCTCGGCCCGTCAGGTACGCCTCGCGGATGCCCTGGGTGCCCATGATGATGCCGCCCGTGGGGAAGTCGGGGCCCCGCACCACATTCAGGAGATCCTCGTCGGAGGCGTCGGGGCGGTCGATGAGCAGCACCAGGGCGTCGATGACCTCGCCCAGGTTGTGGGGCGGGATGTTGGTGGCCATCCCCACCGCGATGCCCGAGGCCCCGTTGATGAGGAGGTTGGGCACCCGCGCGGGGAGCACCACGGGCTGCTGCTGGGTGCCGTCGTAGTTAGGCACGAAGTCGACGGTCTGCTTGTCGATGTCCCGCAGCATCTCCATCGCGATGGGGGAGAGGCGGGCCTCGGTGTAGCGCATGGCGGCCGGCGGGTCCCCGTCGATGCTGCCGTAGTTGCCGTGGCCGTCCACCAGGGGGTAGCGGTAGGAGAAGTCCTGGGCCATGCGCACCATGGCCTCGTAGATGGGCGCGTCCCCGTGGGGGTGGTACTTGCCCATCACCTCGCCCACCACGGCCGCCGACTTCTTGAACGGCCGGTCCGGGCGGAGGTTGAGCTCGTTCATGACGTGGAGGATGCGGCGCTGGACCGGCTTGAGGCCGTCCCGCACATCGGGCAGGGCGCGGTCCACGATGACGCTCATGGCGTAGTCGATGTACGAGCGCCGCATCTCGTCCTCGAGCTCGACGGGGACGACCTTGCCGATCTTCTGCTGCTGCTCGTCGGCCATCTATCGAGCGCCTCCGTCCGGCGGGCGGGGCCCCGGCCTCAGACGTCCAGGTTGCGGACCTCCCGGGCGTGCCGCTGGATGAACTCGCGCCGCGGCTCCACCTGCTCCCCCATGAGGATGGTGAAGATCTCGTCGGCGGCCACCGCGTCCTCCAGGGTGACCCGGAGGATGGTGCGGGTCTCAGGGTTCATGGTGGTCTCCCACAGCTGCTCCGCGTTCATCTCGCCGAGGCCCTTGTAGCGCTGGATCTCCACCCCGCTGGAGCCGATCTCCTTCAGCAGGCGCTCCAGCTCGGCATCGGAGTAACAGTAGTGATCCTTCTTGCCCTTGCGCACCCGGTACAGCGGCGGCAGCGCGATGTAGACCCGCCCCTGCTCGATGAACCCCCGGGCGTATCGATAAAAGAAGGTGAGCAGCAGGGTCCGGATGTGGGCGCCGTCCACGTCGGCATCGGTCATCAGGATGATGCGGCCGTAGCGGCTCTTGGTGATGTCGAACTCGTCGCCCACCCCGGTGCCGAGGGCGGTGATCATGGCGCGGATCTCAAGGTTGGCGAGGATCTTCTCCATCCCCGCCTTCTCCACGTTGAGGATCTTGCCCCGCAGGGGCATGATGGCCTGGAAGCGGCGGTCTCGCCCCTGCTTGGCCGTTCCGCCCGCCGAGTCGCCCTCCACCAGGAAGAGCTCGCACTGCTCCGGATCCGTGATGATGCAGTCGGCCAGCTTCCCCGGAAGCCCGCTGCTCTCCAGGGCGCTCTTGCGCCGGGTCAGCTCCCGGGCCTTGCGGGCTGCCTCCCGAGCCCTGGCGGCGGTGAGGCACTTCTCCAGGATCCGCCGCGCCTCCTGAGGGTGCTCCTCCAGGAAGAGGGCGATGGCCTCACCGGCCACCGAGTCGACCCAGCCCTTCACCTCGCTGTTGCCCAGCTTGGTCTTGGTCTGCCCCTCGAACTGCGGCTCCCGCAGCTTGACGCTGATGACGGCCGTCAGGCCCTCCCGCACGTCGTCGCCCGTCAGGTTCTCCTGGCCCTCCTTGAGGAGGCCCATGCGGCGGGCGGCGTCGTTGAGGGTGCGGGTGAGGGCTGCCCGGAAGCCGGCCAGGTGCGTGCCGCCCTCGGTGGTGTGGATGTTGTTGGCGAAGGGAATGACCGTCTCCAGGTAGCCCGTGTTGTACTGGAGGGCCAGCTCGATCTGGCAGCCGCTGATCTCGCGCCGGGCGTAGATGACGCTGGGGTGAAGCGGCTCCTTGTTGCGGTTGAGGTAGCGCACGAACTCCACGAGCCCGCCCTCGTAGCGCAGGGTCTCGCTGCGGCCCGTGCGCTCGTCGACGAGGCGGAGCTCCAGGCCCGCGTTCAAGAAGGCTATGTTGCGCAGCCGCTGCAGGATGGTGTCGAAGTCGAACGCGGTGGTCTCGAAGATCTCCGGGTCGGGCTTGAAGCGCACCAGGGTCCCGGTGCGGTCCGTCTCTCCCACGGGCTCCACCGGGGTCGTGGGGTGGCCCCGCTGGTAGCGCTGGCGGTAGACCCTGCCGGCGATGCGCACCTGCACCTCGAGCCACTCCGACAGGGCGTTGACCACCGAGACTCCGACCCCGTGGAGCCCCCCGCTGACCTTGTAGCCGCCGTCGTCGCCGAACTTGCCGCCCGCATGCAGGGTGGTCAGCACGGTCTCCAGCGCCGGGCGGCCCGTGCGCGGGTGCACCTCCACCGGGATGCCGCGCCCGTTGTCGTCCACCGACAGCGACCCGTCCGGGTGGATCCGCACCTCGATCTCGGTGCAGAACCCGTTCATTGCCTCGTCGACGCTGTTGTCCACCACCTCCCAGACCAGGTGGTGCAGCCCGTGCTCGTCGGTGCTGCCGATGTACATGCCCGGGCGGCGGCGAACCGCCTCGAGCCCTTCCAGCACCTGGATCTGCTGGGCGCCGTACGGCGCCACGCGGTTGTCCCTTTGAGGAACGCCACGCGCGGGAGTCAAGGGAAGCCCCCTCTGCCACGAGAGCCCGAGCCGAAGGAGTCCAGGCTCATTATACCCCGGGGGTTTGCGTCACGCCCCCCGCCGCCGGCGCCGTCCCGGCCGCCTGCGGCCTCGAGGCGCCGTCAGGGGAGCTCGCTCCCCGTCGCGCTCGGCCCCCCACCCGAGCCCGGCGCGCCGGCGGAGCGTCATGGGGGAGATGGGCGAAACGTAGAGCCGGTCAGGGGTGACCACCAGGGAGGTGCCGGCGCCGTCCCCTACCCAGGTGACGGAGCCGGTTCGATCGGCCGCGCCCAGGATGTCGCGCAGCGACAGACCCCGCCGCTGCATGGCCGCCAGGTCCACGATGGCCACCACGTCCCGGGCCCGGATCACCACGTCGTCTCCCAGGTGAACGTACACGGGCACCCGCCTCCGTTCAGCGGCCCGAAACAAGTTCAAGCCGGCCGGCCGAAACCCTCCAGGTCCGCCGGCTGCCGCCCCGCCGGTCGGCCGCCTGCTCCAGGAGAGCCGGGTCGGTTCCTGTCAGGAACGTCTGGGCCTCCTCGGGCAGCACCTCCAGCAGCCGGCTCCGCCGTTCGGGGTCCAGCTCCGACAGCGCGTCGTCCAGCAGCAGCACCGGGGCCTCCCCGAGCCTGGCCCGCATCCATCCCCAGGCGGCCACGAAGAGGGCGACTGCCGCCATCCGCTGCTGGCCCCGGGAGCCGAAGCGCCGCAGGTCCGTCTCGCCGTCCTGCACCGCCAGGTCGTCCCGGTGCGGCCCGGCCAGGGTCATCCCGCCCGCCAGCTCGGCGGCCCGCAGGGCCTCCAGGCGCCTGCGGATCGCGTCCCGCAGCGCGGCGGCATCCGGCACGACGCCGGCGGGCATTTCGAGGCGAGTGTGGTAGCGGAGCCTCAGCCGGGCCCCCTGCCCGGCCATGCGGCGGTAGGCACGCTCCGCCGCCTCCTGCAGGGAGTCCACCAGGGCCAGCCGGGCGGCCACCAGCGTGGAGCCGAACTGGGCCAGCTGCTCGTCCCAGGCTTCCAGGAGGGCCTCGGAGCCGCTGGCTCCCGCGGCCCGGAGGAGCCGGTTGCGCTGGCGCAGCACGTGCGTGTAGCGGAGCAGGGCCGCGCGGTAGAGGGGGTCGGCCTGGGCCAGGGCCAGGTCCAGGAAGCGGCGGCGCTGGGCGGGGCCTCCCCGCACCACATCCACCTCATCGGGGGAGAACCAGAGCGCGGCCAGACTGCCCAGGACGTCGGCGTGGCGGGCGATCCCTTTGCCGTTGACCCGGAAGAGCCGCACGCCGGCCCGCAGCTCCAGATCCAGGTCCCGCTGGGCCGCCGTCTCGTCCAGGAGGACCTTCCCCGACACCGCGGCCCGCGGCTGGCCGAATCGGATCAGCTCCCGCTGCTCCGCGGCCCGGGGCGAGCGGGCGCCGCCCAGGACCCAGACGGCCTCCAGCAGGTTGGTCTTGCCCTGGCCGTTGGGCCCCACCACCAGGTTGAGGGACGGGTCCGGCTCCATCTCGGCCCCGGCGTAATTGCGGAAATCCACCAGCCGCAGCGAGAGCAGCCGCACGGCCTCAGCCGAGCCGGGCGATGACCACGAACTGGCCCCGCCCCGCCACTTCCACCTCGTCGCCAGGGTACAGCTTGCGGGACCGCCGCAGCTCCCGCAGCCCGTTGACCTTGACCCGCCCCTGGGTGATGAGGGTCTTGGCCTCGCCGCCGGTGCGGGCGGCCCCGCTGAGCTTGAGGAACTGCTGCAGCTCGATGGGTTCGACCCGGATGCTGACGGGGACCGCTGCCACGGCCTGCTCGCCTCCCCTCCGGACGCTCACCCCGTCCGCCACGGCATCACTATATACCGGTAGCCGGGATCCCCGGCGATCCGGAAGGTCCCCTGCCTGGCGGGATCCCCCAGCTCCAGCTCCACCTCCTCCGCGCCGAAGGCCTTGAGCACATCCTCCAGGAAGCGGGCCTGGTAGGCCACCGTGAATCCCGGCCCTTCGGCCACCGCCTCCACCCGCTCCTCGCCCTCTCCCGCGTCGGGCACGGCGCTGCGCAGGAGCACCTGGCCATCCTCCACCTGGATCTGCACCACGGCCGGCCCCCTGCGGCTCAAGAGCGCGACCCGCTGCACCGCATCCAGGAGGGACTGGCGCCGGAAGCGCACCCGGCTGGGAAGCCCGTCCAGGAAGACCTGGCGGTACGGCGGGAAGTGGCCCTCGATGAGGCGGGTGGCCAGGGTCGCCGACGGGGCCTCGAGCAGCGCCAGGCGCTCTCCCAGGGCCAGCGTCACCACCGCGTCGGCGTCGAGGCCGGCGCAGATCCGCCGCACCTCGTCCAGGGCCCGGGCCGGCACGATGACCCGAGGCGCGAAGAGCCCGGGATTGCCGAAGGGGCTGGCCTCGATCCCCTCCACCTCCCGGTAGGCCAGCCTGGAACTATCGGTGGCCACCAGCCGCAGCTGGCTTCCCTCGACCTCCACCAGGACCCCGCTCAGCACGGGGCGCTGGTCCGAAGCGGCGCACGCGAAGCGGCTCTGGGCTACGGCCTGCTCCAGCTGCCGGGCGGGGACCTGGACTCGCCACCCATCCTCCAGGCGGGGCAGCTCAGGGAAGTCGTCGGCGGGCATGGCCACCAGGGAAAAGCGGGAGCCCTCCGCCCTCACCTCCACGGTGCTCGCCTCCGACCCGGCGCGCAGCTCCACCTCCAGCCCCTCGAGCCGGCGCACCAGAGCCGAGAAGAGGCGGGCGTCCACCACCCGGGAGCCGGGCTGCTCCACCCGGGCCGCCACCCGAGCCGCCACGCTGATCTCCAGATCCGTGGCAGCCAGCTCCAGGTAATCCGGGGCAGCTTGCAAGCGGACGCCGCCCAGCACGGGGAGATTCTCCCCCACGGCAGCGGCCCGCTCGGCCATGGCCAGGGCAGCTGCCAGCTGCTCGCGTGGACAGATCACGTTCATGGGCGCTTCGACTCCCTTCTCCTGCTATCGAGTCGTGGGTCCAGGACCATGGACCCCTCCCATAGGAAAGCAGCCGAAGAAGTAAGAGCTGTGCAGAGGGTGGAAAGCCCGCCGGCCTCGGCACAGCGGCGGGGGCCGAAGCTGCGGGCTGTGGAGGAACCCCGACGGGAATCGTGGAGAGGGTGAGGAAGACGGCGCGGCCCGGCCTCCCGCCCAGGGCGAGTGTGGAAAAAGGCCGGGGATTTCCCCAGGATGTCGATGGTGCATCCCACGCTTTCAACGGGCTGTGCACAGCCCAGGCCTCATGGCCGGGTCAGGCGCTGGCGGAGGTGGCGCAGGAGATCGGCGATGGCGGGGTCCTGGCGCGCCAGGGTGGCGATCTTGTCGACCGCGTGGAGCACCGTGGAGTGGTCGCGCCCGCCGAACTGCTCCCCGATGTGGGGCAGGGAGGCCTGGGTCAGCTCCCGGCAGAGGAACATGGCGATCTGGCGTGCCAGGGCCACTTCCCGGGAGCGGCTCTTGCCCTTCAGCTGCGCCACGCTCAGGCCGAAGTGTTCGCTCACCAAAGTCTGGATGCGCTCGATGGTCACGGCTCGGTGCTGCGACTCGGCCAGATCCCGGAGGGCCTCGGTGGCCAGCGCCACGGTGGGGCGCGTCCCCGCCAGCTTTGCCGCGGTGGCCACCTTGCGCAGCGCCCCCTCCAGCACCCGGATGTTGGACCGGATCGCCTCGGCGATGTAGCGCAGGACGTCGTCGGGCATCTCCAGGGCGTCGGTCTCGCAGCGCTTGCGCAGGATGGCCAGCCGCGTCTCGAAGTCGGGGGGCTGGATGTCGGCCAGCAGACCCCAGGCGAAGCGGGAGCGCAGGCGCTCCTCCAGCTTGGGGATCTCCGACGGCGGCCGGTCGCTGGAGAGGATGATCTGCCGGCCCGCCTCGTAGAGGGTGTTGAAGGTGTGGAAGAACTCCTCCTGGGTGCTCTCCTTGCCCGCGGCGAAGTGCACGTCGTCCAGGAGCAGGACGTCGAGCGATCGATAGCGGTTTCTGAACTCCGGCATGCTGCGGCGCTGGAGAGAGTCCACCAGATCGTTGGTGAAGGCCTCGGTGGTGACGTAGAGCACCTTGAGGTGGGGTCGGCTGCGGGCCAGCTCGTGGGCCACGGCCTGCAGCAGGTGGGTCTTGCCCAGGCCCACCCCGCCGTAGAGGAAGAGGGGGTTGTAAGGGCCGCCGGGGTTGGCCACGACGCCCAGGCAGGCCGAGTAGGCGAAGCGATTGCTATTGCCCACCACGAAGGTGTCGAACGTGTAGCGGGGGTTAAGGCCCGCCGTGGCAGGGAGCGGCTCCTCCTGGGAGCGTGCGGCGCCGTCCGGAGCGGGCGCGGCAGGCGCGCCCGGGCCCGGGGCAGCGCGCTCGCCGGGCACCAGCAGCTGGACGGAGCAGGGCCGGCCGGTGAGCGACGAGAGGGTCGCGTCCAGGGCGGGGCCGTAGCGGGCCCGGACCCAGTCCCGGGTGAAGGGGTCGGGGACCTCCACCAGGAGGCATGCCCCCTCCATGGCCACGGGGCGCGCGCCCTTCAGCCAGGCGTCGAAGCCAGGGCTGACCCCCTCCCGCTGCACCAGGATCGCGATGGTGGCATGCCACAGCTCGGACAGTGAGCCCATCTTCTGCCCTCCAGGTCTTTGGCCGTCGGCCCTCCGGGGCCGACGCGGCCGGGCCGCCGACCGGGCCAGGCAC
>DATCKV010000173.1:0-9575 GCA_036564285.1 Limnochordales bacterium | reverse complement strand
CAGCCTCTCGGTCACCAGGACACCCAGCAGCCCCAGCAGGAAGCTCCCGCTGACGTTGACCACCGCCGTGCCCCAGGGGAAGCCGATGCCCAGCCGCTCGGACACCCACCCCCCGACCAGGTAGCGGGCGACGGCACCCGCGGCGCCCCCGGCCGCCACCAGGGCCAGCCGCACCCACAGCATCCGTCGCTCGGCGCTCCTCTCCCGGTCGCTGTCGCGCGCTCCGCAGGCCCGAGGCCCACCCAACGAAAAAAGGCTCCAACCCCGCACGGGTAGGAGCCATCAGCCGCCCGAGGGCGGCGCTTCAGGCGAGCTCCATCGCCTGTCTGTCTCGTTTCGTCTCATCTTACAGGCAGGGCGCCCGTCCGGTCCAACCCGGCCGCAAACCCACCGGTCACCAGCTCCGAGACCGGCACCAGCCGGATCCCCTGCCGCCGCAGCTCGGGCAGCACCAGCGCCAGGGCCGCTGCTGTGGCCGGCTGGACGTGCCCGATGGCGACGGCCTGGCCCATCTCCAGCGCGCGGCGTGCCGCCACGAGCAGGCGGGCTCGCACATACGGCACGCTGCGGTCACCGTCCAGGAAGAGGTCGTTTCGGGCCCAGGGCATCCCCATCCGGGCCGCCACGGCGCCCACCACCGAGCGAGGCGTGGTGCGGCTGTCCAGGAAGAAGAGGCCCCGCTGGCGCACAGCCTCCAGCACCGCCTCCATGACCCGGGGGTCGGCCGTGGCCCGAGAGCCCATGTGGTTGCTGACGCCCACCGCACCCGGCACCGCGTCGATGGCCTCCTCCACCCGGCGGCGGATCTCCTCGGACGAGAGGCGGGTGGTGATGGCGTGGGGGCCAGGGTCCAGGGCGGGATCCTCGGGCTCCATGGGCAGGTGCACCAGCACCTCGAAGCCCCGGCGCCGCGCCTCGAGGGCCTGCTCTCGGCTGTGGGGCAAAAACGGGATGACGGCCACGGTCAGGGGCGCATCCAGCCCGAAGAACGCGTCGGCCGCCCGCCAGCCGTAACCCCAGTCGTCGATGACCACCGCCAGGCGGGCCCGCGCCGGCCGCCCCGGCCAGGGGGCAGGCCGCACCCCCCAGCTCGCATCGGATCGGGCCGGAGGCGGCGCCCCTGCCCGCCCCGCCTCGCCCGCCGTGGCCGCCGGGGCCTCCGGGTAGCGGGCCAGCCACTCGGGGTACGCCCGCAGCTGCCACCGCCACAGCACCGCGACGCTGGCGCCCACCACCGCGGCGAAGACCAGCAGGCCCAGCAGCGCAGGCAGCAGGGACGCCCGGACCCCTGCCTCGGGAGCCCGGGGGCCTCCCTTCACAGGGACCGCCGCTCGGCTCTCCACCGCCGTATCCGCCGCCACAGCCGCTGGAGGGGGCCCGCGAACTGCAGCGTCACGTACCGGGGCTCGTCGGGGTCCGGGGCCGGCACGATGCCCAGCGGCGGCACCTTGCCCGGGTAGCGCACCACCCGGCGGCGCCGCCCCGCCGAGGGCAGCCGGCTCTCCACCTCCAGCTCCACGTCGACGGCCCACGGCTCCATGGCCATGCGAAGGGCGTGGCGGTCGGGCACGGGCTGGCCGTTGAAGCGCAGGATGACGTCGCCGGGCCGCAGCCCCATCCGGGCGGCGGGCGAGTCGGGCATCACCGCCAGCACCGTCACCCCGTCGCGGTTGACGAAGATCGGCTCGCCCCGCTCGCGCCACCGGCCCCACTGGATGAGCAGGTCGTGGCCCGCGGGAGCGAAGACGGCCGCCACCCAGGCCAGCGCCGGCCAGCGCCGGGCCCCCAGGGCCAGCATCAAGAGGGTCAGGCTGAACAGCACCAGGCCCCCGGCCGAGTCCCGGGCCTTCTCCCGGGGATCCCGGGTGACGGTGAAGTCGCCGTAGCCCAGCCCCGCCACCACGGGGATCAGCTGGAAGGCCAGCTCGTGGCCGGGCGGCACCTCCACCGCAGGCCGGAAGAGGGGCCACCAGTCGGGCATGGGCACGCCCTGGCTGCCCGCCAGCGCCTCCCGGGCCACGATGAAGCCCACCACCGCGATGAAGGGCAACGGCCAGGCCTTCTGCAGGGCGAAGCCCCCCACCACCCGGCCGTCGGGCTGCTTGATGTAGAGAGGCGTGGGGCTCAGATGGCCCGTCAGCCAGACCAGCACCGCCTCCACCAGGTGCAGCGCCCCCACCAGCGCCATCAGCACCGGCACGTCCACGGACCGGATCCCCAGCACCAGCGCCGCCAGCGAGATGAGCCCGCCGGCGTAGGCGAAGCACATGAACCGGGGATGCACCAGGGCCAGCAGCAGGGCCGTCAGGAAGAGGACGGGCCACCAGACCCAGAGGTTCATGTCGAAGGCGATGCCGAGCCCCACGAAGAGGGCCGTGGCCAGCACCCCGCCCAGCAGGCCCATGCCCAGGGCCTGCAGCGCCTGCCGGCCCACGGAGACCCGCACCGTGCCGAACATGTACTGCTCCACGGCCGCCGACCGGGCCGCCTGCATGTAGACGAACCAGAAGACGACCGTCAGCAGCACCAGGGTGCCGGGGGAGCGCAGCATCTCCGCCGTGGCCTGCAGGATGAGGCGCACCAGGTCACCGACCGGCAGCGTGGGGGAGCCCTCCTCGCCTCTCAGGCGGCCGCCCGCAGGGGCGCCGCTGCCCTGGGAGCCGCCTCCCGGGCGCCCGGGCCGGCGTCGGCAGCCTGCGACAGCCGCTCCATCAGGATCTGCACCGCCTTCTGCAGCTGCACGTCACCGGGGTCCACCCGGTCCTCCACCAGCGGCAGCTGCTCGGCCTGCTCCGGCGGCACCTGCACCTCCACGTCCGGGTGGATGCCCTCGTTGCCGATGAAGTGGCCGCCGGCCGTCTGGTACTTCTGAGTGGTGACCACCACGGCGTCGCCCCGGCGCAGCGGGATGATGGTCTGCACCAGGCCCTTGCCGAAGGTGGTGGTGCCCACCAGGGTCGCCACCCCCCGGTCCCGCAGCGCGCCCGCCACGATCTCCGAGGCGCTGGCCGACCCCTTGTTGACCAGCACCGCCATGGGCACCTGGGGGTGCGCCCGGCCCGGGCTGGCGTTGATGCTGTTGCGCTCGCCGCTGCGGCCCACCACGTGCACGACAGGGCCGCCGGGCAGGAAGAGGCTGGCCACGTCGATGGCCGCCGTCAGCAGCCCGCCGGGGTTGTTGCGCAGGTCCAGGATGAGGGCCCGGTACCCCTGGCGCTCCAGGGAGCCCAGGGCCGCCTCCATCTCGCGGCCCGCCTTCTCCGAGAACTGCAGCAGCCGGATGTAGCCGATGCCCCCCGGCAGCATCTGGACCGCGGAGACGGCCGGCACGTCGATCTCCTCCCGCTCGATGGCGACGGTGAACCGCTGGCCGTCGCGCTCGACGGTGAGGCGCACCGTGGTGCCCTTGGGGCCCCGGATGAGGCCCGAGGCCTCATCCTGCGACATGTCGGCCGTGGGGCGGCCGTCCACCTCCACGATCCAGTCGCCCGCCCGCAGGCCTGCCCGGGCCGCCGGGGTGCCCGGGATGGGGGCCACCACCGTCAGGCGGTCGTCCTTGATGCCGATGTAGACGCCGATGCCGGCGTAGTGGCCGCTGGTCTCCACCTGCAGCTGCTGGAAGGCGTCCGCGTCCATGTAGCGGGTGTAGGGGTCCCTGACCGTCTCCCGCAGCATGCCGTTGATGGTGCCCGTGCGCACGTAGGCCGCCAGGAGGTCCAGGGTGCTGACCGGCTCCAGGTAGTGGGTCTTGACGACCCCCACCACCTCCAGGACGGTGGCCAGGTCTTCCGACGAGGCCCCCGAGGAGGAGGGCGCGCCCGAGCCCAGCAGGGTGGCGGCGGCCAGGAAGAGGGCCACCAGCCCGCCGACCGCCAGAAGGGCCGGCCACCAGCGAAAGTGGCGCCGGTTCAACGCCTGCCTCCCATCCTGCCGCCCGCACCCCGAATCCGGCTACGCCCCGCGATGGCTTCGCTGACCCATTATACCGCCCCGCCTCGCCGCCAGCACCGACACGGCGAAGGCAGGCAGGGCGGCGACCCGCCGCAGCCGCCAGGGCTCCCGCGCCACCCGGTAGAGCCACTCCAGGCCCAGGCGGCGCATCAGGGGCGGCGCCCGCCGGCTGCGCCCCGCCCAGACGTCGAAGCTGCCGCCCACCCCTATCGCCACCCGCACGCCGCAGCCCGCCAGGCGGTGGCGGTGCCGGGCGATGAAGCGCTCCTGGCGGGGGCTGCCCATGCCCACCAGCAGCAGGGCCGGGCGGGCGGCCTCCAGGGCCTGCAGCAGGCTCGCCTCCTCGGGCGAGTCCCAGGCGAAGTAGCCGTGGTGCCAGCCGGCCACCACCAGCCCCGCCAGCTCCGGCCGGGCGGCCAGACGCCGGGCGGCCTGCTCGGCCACGGCCGGGCCCTCGGGACCGGCGGGCCGCCCGCCCACCAGGAAGACCGGCATGCCCCGGCGCGAGCAGGCGGCCAGGAGCCGCTCCGCCAGTTCGATGCCGGGCACCCGGCCCTTCATGGGGTGGCCCAGCATGCGGCCCGCCCACACCACCCCCACCCCGTCGGGCACCACCAGGTCCGCCTCCCGCACGCAGGCGGCCAGCGCCGGGTCCCGGCGGGCCTGCATCACCATCTCGGGGTTGAGGGTCACCACGTGGCGCAGGGCGCGGGGGCTCGCCCGCTCCAGCCAGGCGGCCGCGGCCGCTTCGGCCTCCTCCAGGCTGACGGGGTGCACCGGCACGCCCACCACCTCCACAGGCGCCGGCAGCCGGGGCTCCCCGGCGGGGGCAGGCGAGCCCGCGGCCCGGGCCAGCAGCCCTTCCAGGGCGGATGCGGCCTGCCCGGCCATGGCACGGCGCACCTCGGCCAGGCGCGCCCTTAGGGCGGCGTGCTGCGAGGCCACGGCCTGAAGGCGCTCCCGCCACGCCCCGGCGTCGCCCGCCTCGCCGGGCGGCACGGGCGGCACCGGCCAGGCCAGTTCCGACAGGAGCGCCGCCACCTTGGGGTCGTAGGCGACCCCCACGAAGGGCACCCCGGCGGCCCCGGCCAGGATGAGCCCGTGCAGCCGCACGGCCACCACCACGTCGAAGCCCGCCAGCTCCCGCACGGCCTCCACGGGGTCGGCCGGCGCCGCCCGCGCCTGCGCCGGCGCCGTCGGGCCGACGTGTGGAGCCTCGGCCAGCCCCCGGGCTAGCTCCCGGCAGGCCTGCAGGTCCCGGGCGGGGTGGAAGGCCAGCACCGCCACCTCGGCCCCGCCGGGCAGCGCGGCGGCCAGCGCCTCGCCCAGGGCCCGGCCCGCCCGCCGGGCCGGGACGGCCTGGCCCGTCCAGTCGCGCCACACCACCGCCACCCGCCAGGGCCGGGCGCTTCCTTCGTCACCGTCCTCGCCCGCGCGGGAGAGGGCCGGCTCCACCGCGTCGGCCAGCAGCCAGGCCGGATCGGGCATGCGCTCGATCCCTTCGGCCGCCAGCCCGCTCCAGGCTGCCAGAGCCCGGCGGGAGGCCTCGTCGCGCACCGAGAGGGCGGCCGCCCGGCGCGCCTCCCGCCCCACCAGGCGCCGCAGCCAGCGACGGTTCACCGGGCCGATGCCGTGGGCCGCCCAGACCACCCGGGCGCCGCGAAGGCGGGCCATGGCCATGACGGCCAGGTAGTAGAGGGAGCTCCGGGCGCTGGTGACGTCCTGCAGCAGGCCGCCGCCCCCGCTGATGAGCAGCCGGGCGCCTGCCAGGGCGCGCCAGGCCCCCGGCAGGCTCCGCCCCCGGGCGGCCACCCCGTGCAGCCGCGCGGTGCCCGGCGGGTCGGCCGAGAGCACGACGGGGCGCAGGTGCGGCCCGGCCCGGCGGAGCGCCCGCAGCAGCCCCGCCAGCACCGCCTCATCGCCCAGGTTGCCGAATCCGTAGTACCCCGACAGGACGACCTTCGTCGCGCTCGGCTCCCTCGAGGGGCACCCCGGCCCGCCGCAGAAGCTCGCAGGCCGCCCAGGCCAGGGCGCCCGTCACCAGGCCCAGGGCCAGCCCGTTGAGCACCCGCACCCCCGTCACCGCCAGGGGGGTGTGGATGTGGGCGAAGCTGTTGACGATGGAGACGGGTCCGATGGCCGCGGCGGCCATGACCGCCGCGTGGGCGGCGGGCCAGCGCCGCCACCATCCCCGCCCCTGCCCGTAGAGGGCCACCGCCAGGGCCGGGTAGGCCACCATGAACTCCTTGGTGCGGGGCCGCACGGCCAGGGCCTGCTCCAGCCAGCCCCGGGCCATGCGCTCCAGGGCCGAGACGGCCCCGGCTTCGTTGCCCGTGCGCACCAGGTAGTAGGCGCCGGCCGCCAGCAGAGCCAGCGCCAGCACCGCGTCGCCCCAGCGGATGGGCCGGCCCGCCCACCGCGCCACCCGGGCCAGGCCTTCCTCCGACGCCGCCAGGGCCGCCGCGGCCACCGCCAGCAGCGGCAGCGCGTGGGCCAGCTTGACGCCCCTGAACTGCTCCAGCCGCAGCATGAAGAGGCTGTCGCTGAGCAGGGCCGCCACCAGCACCCCGCCCGCGGCGCTGACCGCCACGAAGGCGGCCGCCGCCCCCGCGGCCCGCCGGCCGAACCCCGGCCCCGCCTCGCCCGCCGCCGCGGCCGCCGCCCCCGTCGCGGCCACGGGCGCCACCAGCGCCACGGCCAGCGCGCCTGCCTGGCGCAGCAGCACCGAGGCGGGCCCCTCCCATCCCCGGCTGCGGGCCCAGGCCACCACCGCGCCGCCCGCGAGCCCCACCAGCAGGGCCAGCGCCGCCCCCGGCCCGGGGCGGGCCCCCTCCCGACGGCCGGCCCAGGCGGCCCACGCCCAGGCGGCCAGGCCGCCGGCGCCGAGGCCCACCAGCAGCAGGGCGGCCGGCGGCGGCGCCGGCAGCACCGGGGCCGGGGCGGACAGGCCCGTGGCCAGCCCCTCCCGGCGCAGGGCGGCGCTGAGCTCCGCCACCAGCTGCACCGTCTCCTCCGGGGTGGCCGCCGGGCGGAGGTAGAGCAACCGCACGCCCCGCTCCCGCACCGCCCGCAGGTACCGCGCGACGGCTTCGGGCACCGTGGCGGCGGCCATCTCCTCGGGCTTCATGCTGTGCACGGCCACCGCCGCCAGCCCCAGCTCCCGCGCGAGCCGGTCGGCGCCCCGCTGCTGGGCGAACTCCACCAGCCCCACCGCCCGCCCCGCCGGGCTCATGGCCTGCGCCGCCTGCGCCGGATCGGGCACCGAGGTCCCCTCGAAGATGACGACCCGGCTGGTGGCAGGCGCCTGCGCCGCATCCGGCCCTGCGGCGCCGGGTCCCGGCGCCGGCTCGTCCAGGAGCCAGGGCACCACCCGGCGGCGGTCGCCGTAGCGCAGCAGCACCGGCAGCCCTGCCTGCCGGGCCGCCTGCAGCGCCTCCTCCGGCAGGCCCACCCCCAGCGAGAGGGCCGCCGGCGGCGGCTCGGGCAGCGGCAGCGGCGGCGCCCCCGGCCGCAGCAGCCAGGTGCCGGGGCCGGGAACGGCCACGCCCAGCACGGCCGCCTGGCGGTCCGTGAGCACGACGCCCCGGCCGGCGTCCACCAGCGTCTGGACCGTTTGCTCGGTCACCGCCACCGAGGTGAGGCCTGCCTCGGCCAGCTGCCGCAGCACGTCGGCCGGCTCCCGGCCCCAGGCGCCCCGGCCGGCTTCTTCCAGGGACGCCCAGTCCATGGTCAGCTCCACCGGGCCCCGGTCGGCCCGCTCCAGCCGCGCCCGGGGCAGCAGCGCCCAGGCCGCGCCGGCCAGGCCCACGGCCAGGGCCAGCCCTCCCGCCCACCAGGCCGCCCGCCCCGGGCGGCGGCCTGCCGCTCCCCTCACCCGCCTCGCCCCCTCAAGGCGACGCCGGCGCGTAGTGCCCGTAGACCCAGAGCTCCCCGTCCGCGGTCTCCAGCCGGTCGATGGCCACCGGCACCGGCAGCGGCCCCACCGGCACCCGCAGCACTCCCGGCGACCCCGAGACGTCCAGCTGCAGCGCCGGCGTACCGTCGCGCTCGATGGAGAGCCGGTCCGGCAGCAGCGCCACCACGTTGCCGGGCTCCACCGCCAGCCGCCCCTCCAGGCCCAGGCTCACCGTCTCCTGCTGCACCGACGCCTCCAGCACCAGGCGCGGCCCCTCGGGCAGGAGCCGCACCCGCAGGAGGCTGGCCAGCTGCCCGTTGCGCTGCAGGTAGTCGTTGATGGCCTGCTCGCTCAGCACCAGCTGCACGTCGAGGCGGCGCGCCGAGGCGATGACCAGCCGGCCCTCCCGGGCCGAGGCCGCCAGGTCCAGGCGGATGCCCTCGCCCTCCAGCCGGAAGCGGTCCGCGACCACCTCGCCCGCCTTGAGGCCCCGGCCGGCGACGGTGAGCCGGTCGATGCGCCCGCCGAGCAGGGCGAAGGCCGGACGGCTGGCCACGGAGACCTGCAGGGAGGCCGGCTCCAGGACCGCGCCCTCCAGCGCCCGGCGCAGCGTCTCGCCGACCCGCCGGGGCCACGACCGGCTCCAGGCCACCCCGGCGGCGCCCGCGGCCCCCACCAGCAGGAGCGCCACCACGGCCGCCACGGCCACGGCCGGCCCCCGCCCGCCGCGCCGCCGGGCCGCCACGGGCAGGAGCCTCATCGCCGGCTCGGCGCCCCGGCCGCCTGCCAGCGCAGGTAGGCTTCGATGAAGGGCTGCAGCTCTCCGTCCATGACCGCCTGCACGTCGGCCGTCTCGTACCCCGTGCGGTGGTCCTTCACCAGGGTGTACGGCTGGAAGACGTAGGAACGGATCTGGTTGCCCCAGGCGATCTCGCCCTGCTCGCCCCGCAGCTCCTCGATCTGCTCCCGCTGCTCGGCCAGCTTCCGCTCCAGGAGCCGGGCCTTGAGGATGCGCAGCGCCGTCTCCCGGTTCTGCAGCTGGGAGCGCTCGCTCTGGCACGTCACCACGATGCCGGTGGGCAGGTGGGTGATCCGCACGGCCGACTCGGTCTTGTTGACGTACTGCCCGCCGTGGCCGCCCGCCCGGAAGGTCTCGACGCGCAGGTCCTCCGGACGGATCTCGATGGCCAGATCCGTGGGCAGGTCGGGCAGCACGTCCACCGAGGCGAAGGAGGTGTGGCGGCGCCCCGAGGCGTCGAACGGGGAGATGCGCACCAGGCGGTGCACCCCCTTCTCGGCCCGCAGGAAGCCGTACGCGTTGGGCCCCTTGATGGCCAGGGTCGCGCTCTTGATGCCCGCCTCCTCCCCCGGCAGCAGATCCAGCACCTCCACCTTGAAGCCGCTGTCCTCCGCCCACCGCCGGTACATCCGCAGCAGCATCTGGGCCCAGTCCTGCGACTCGGTGCCGCCCGCGCCGGGGTGGATGGAGAGGATGGCATCGTGGCGGTCGTAAGGCCCCGCCAGCAGCGTCTCCATCTCCAGGCGGTGCAGCCTGGCCTCGGCCTGCTCCGCCTCCTGGAGCAGCTCGGGGCCCAGGGCGGAGTGGCTGACGGGCTCCCCGCCCTGGCCCGCCTGGCGGGCCTCCTCCTGGGCCAGCTCGAAGAGGGTGGCCAGGTCGTCGACCTGCCGCGCCACCTCCTCGAAGGCCTCTACGCTGCGGCGCAGCTGC
>DATCKV010000172.1:0-3491 GCA_036564285.1 Limnochordales bacterium | reverse complement strand
GGCGAAGCGGGTCGCGTCCGCCCAGCGCATCGACTTCGGGAAGGATATTTTGCCGACGAGGGAGGCCAACCAGGGGCCGATCACCTCACGGGTCGGCCTGCCTTCTTCCCGCTTGGACGCGAAAACGTACCGGCCCTGAGGGGTATCCTTCACCACCAGTTCGTCCACGGACACTCCCTGCGACCGCGCAAATCCGAGGGCGGCCTTCGTAGGCCGTCCCTCTTCGTCGAAGGCAGCCCGCTCCGCCGGGCCCTTGACGTCCTCAACCGCGTCCGCTTGCTTCTCGCTGAGACCGTCGACGAGCAAAGCCAGGCGACGGGGGGTACCCAAGGTGCGGATATCCCCGTGGGTTATCCGCAGTTCGCGGAGCCCGTCCCGGGCCAGCTGCTCCAGCTGATGCAGCGCATCGGGCACGAACCGGGCCGGGAGTTCCTCACACCCGATCTCGAACAGGAGCCGATGGGCCACCTTCCTCTTCGCCTCCTTCCCCGCGCCGTCCGCCGGAAACGCCGGTCGCCGCCAGCCCGGCTCGCCAAGGCCGGCTTCCCCCCGGGTTGAGGAGGGGATATCCGAGCTCCTCCCGCTGAGCGAGATAAGCTTGGGCGCAGCGGCGAGCCAAGGCCCTCACTCGGGCAATGTAAGCCGTCCGTTCCGTGACGCTGATGGCCCCGCGCGCGTCCAAGAGGTTGAAGGTGTGAGAGCACTTGAGAACAAAGTCGTGACCCGGCAGCACGAGGCCCTTGTCGAGGAGGCGCCGCGCTTCCGCCTCGTAAATCTGGAAAAGGGAAAACAGGGTGTCGACCGAGGCTTCCTCGAAGTTGTAGCGGGAGTGCTCCACCTCATTGCGGTGAAAGACGTCGCCGTAGGTGACCCCGTCGACCCACTCCACATCGAACACGTTGTCGACCCCTTGCAAGTACATGGCCAGGCGCTCGAGGCCGTACGTCAGTTCGACGCAGATGGGATCGAGATCAATTCCCCCCACTTGCTGGAAATAGGTGAACTGGGTCACCTCCATGCCGTCCAGCCACACTTCCCACCCCAGGCCCCAGGCGCCCAGGGTAGGCGCCTCCCAGTCGTCCTCCACGAAGCGCACGTCGTGCTCCTCGGGCCGGATGCCGATGGCCCGCAGGCTGTCGAGGTAGATCTCCAGCACGTCGTCGGGCGCCGGCTTCAGCAGCACCTGGTACTGGTAGTAGCGCTGCAAGCGGTTAGGGTTTTCACCATAGCGACCGTCCGTAGGTCGCCTCGAGGGCTGGACGTAGGCCGCCCGCCAGGGCTCGGGCCCCAGCGCCCGCAGGAAGGTGGCGGGGTGCATGGTCCCGGCGCCGACCTCCATGTCGTAGGGCTGGAGGATGATGCACCCCTGCTCCGCCCAGAACCGCTCCAGGCGGAAGATGAGCTCCTGGTAGTTCACCCGGGACGTCTCCCATCGGAATCGGCAGCCTGCGTCCCAGCTGGACGGGTTTTGTCCCGCCGGTCACAATGCACGACCGGCCGGGCCGGCTGAAATCCGCCGGCAATCTACCACAGCGCTTCCGGGCCTGTCAACCGGCGGAAGCCGTGCCGCCTGCCGCCCGCAGGTCCTGGGCCGGGTCGTCGTCCCGCCCCGCCCCCGCACCCTCCCGCTCCAGGCTGATCCGGCAGCCCGTCAGCAGGCAGGCCGCGGCCCCGGCCGCCGCCAGGTACGGCGCCAGCACCGCCCCCGCCACCCCGACGGTCACCGGCATCTGCAGGTAGGTGCGGCCGCCCTTGTGGATGCGCACCACGGTGCGGTTGCCCCGCTCCCACAGCTCCCGCACCCGGCCCAGCGCCTCCTCGGCCTCCTGGCCCAGCCGGGCCGTGCCCCGCCGCCGCTCCCACAGGATCAGGGCGGAGACCACGTCGCCCCCCGCCTCCTGCAGGAGCTGCCGCGCCTGCTCGTAGCCCAGGCGGGTGCGCTCCCGGATCAGGTCAACCTTGCGCAGCTCCTCCTCCACGCCTTGCCACGCTCCCTTCGGCCGCCGTGCCGGCCCGGGCGGGCGCCCCGGCCGGCTCCCCATCCATGGCTTCCAGCTCGTCCCAAAACTGCCAGGCCCGGGACGGGGCCGGCAGGCGAAACTCCACGAAGTGGTGAAGCGCCCGGCGCACCTGGCGCTCTCCCTCCGGCGACAGGTGCAGCCGCAGCGCGGCCTCGGCGTCGTGCTGGCGCAGGTGGCGCAGCGCCGCCCGCCCCTCGGCCCCCAGCACCGGCGCGGCCGGGTCCCGGCCGGGCGCGCAGGTCTCGCACAGGCTCCCGCCCTCCCGGGCCGAGAAGCGCACCGCCTCGGCCGCCGCCAGTTCCCTCCCGCAGGCCGCGCACCGATCCAGCACCGGCGCGTACCCCAGGAGGTCCATCAGGTGCAGCACGAACCAGAAGACGACCCGCCCCAGCGCCCCCTCCGGCGCTCCGGCCAGGGTCTCCCACGCCTGCCGCAGCGCCCGAAACAGGGGCTCCGACGGCTCCCGGGCCTCCACCAGCAGGTCCACCAGCTCCGCCGTCACGCTGGCCGCGGCCATCCGGCGTAAGTCTTCCCGCAGGGGCCGCAGCCCATGATCGACCAGCTGCGCCTGCTGGACGCTCTCCATCTCCCGGCCCGACATGAGCAGGTAGCGCCCGTGGCACAGGGGCTGCGTCGCCCCCATCAGCCGGCTGCGGGGCCGCCGGCTGCCCCGCGCCACCGCCTGGAGCTTGCCCTCGGTGCGGGTCAGCAGCGTCAGCACCCGGTCCGCCTCGCCCAGGGGCCGCACCCGCAGCACCAGGGCCTCCACCCGGTACAGCCCCATCCCGCACCTACCGCCGGATGAGCCCCAGGATCAGGGTCAGCACCAGGCTCAGCAGGAGCGACGTGGCCAGGGGGAAGTAGAAGCGGAAGTTGCCCCGCTCCACGTAGATGTCCCCCGGCAGCCGCCCCAGCCCGGGCAGCCACCCCCGGCCCACCACCTCCAGCAGGAGGCCCAGCCCCGCGATGGCCAGACCCGTGAGGATGAGCAACCGTCCGAATCCGGACAGCTCCGGCATCGACCTGCCTCACCCCTCGCCCGACTCCGAGGGCTGCGAGAAGAGATCGGCCTGCGGCCGGCCGCTCCCGCCCGCGCCGGCCGCCGGCGGCACCGGCAGCCTCAGGTGCTCCCCCGCCAGCCGGGTGGCCACCCGGCCCCGGGGGGTGCGCTGCAGGAAGCCCTGCTGCATCAGGTAGGGCTCGTAGACGTCCTCGATGGTCTCCGGCTCCTCCCCCAGGGCGGCGGCCAGGGTCTCCACCCCCACCGGCCCGCCGTCGAACTTCTCGATGATGACCGACAAGAGCTGCCGGTCCACCGCGTCCAGCCCGTGTTCGTCGACGTTGAGCATCTCCAGGGCCCGCCGGGCCACCTCCCGGGTGATGACGCCCCCGGCCCGCACCTGGGCGTAGTCGCGCACCCGCCGCAGCAGCCGGTTGGCCGTGCGGGGCGTGCCCCGGGAGCGCCGGGCG